>NZ_JAAQOK010000002.1:0-173411 GCF_011683705.1 Enterobacter sp. 725m/11
TCCGTCGTCGGCAGCGTCAGATGTGTATAAGAGACAGATACCCAACGTATACAGAGATCCCTATCATCATTTTGCTTGTATTAAATCATTACAATGTTTTTTAAATGGAATTTCAATTATGTTAAAAAAAACGTTATTAGCTTCAGCTGTAGCTTTGTTTGCAGTAGGTTCTTTTTCAGCAATCGCAGATACGGATCTCGGTTTAATCACCTTTGATGGTGCGGTAACAGACACAACATGTAATATTTCCACCTCTAATGGTGAATCACAAAGCAATATTACTATTACCTTACCCGTCGTTAAAAAATCTGAAGTTGAATCCACAACTATTGATACTGGCGTCGGTTCCAAAAACTTTGAACTGCTGCTCACCAATTGCCCTGAGACATTAAAGAATGCCTCTGCAAGCTTCATGTCAAAAAATATGGGCGCTATTGCGAACGGTACTATTGAACCCGATGCTAACGTACAAGGCTCTGCAACCAACGTTGCACTTGCCCTGTTTAACAATGCCCCAACCGTTTCATCTCGTATTATGGTAGGCCAGCCTGACAATAATACGCAGAAAACAGATCTGAAAGCCGGCTCCGGTAAACTGTTCTACCGTGTTGCTTATGTCCCTGGCTCCAACTGGGTGAAAGATACTAGCCCTGTGCAGTCAGGTAAAGTTAGCGCCAACGCTTACTTCACCATGAGCTACGAATAATTTTATTCGTCCTGTTAATGTGCCCAGCCGGGCACATTTTTTCGTATTATTTGAGAGTAGACATGTACTTACTGAATATTAAGAGCGGATTAAAAGCCCTGCTGCTGGCCTCGGTGAGCGTTTTTGCTCTTAACGCCAGTGCAGATATTGTGATTTCCGGCACCCGTGTCATTTATCCAGAATCGGCAAAAGACGTAACGGTGTCTATGGATAACCGTGGCACCAGACCTTTACTGGTACAAACCTGGCTCGATGACGGAAGAGATACCACCAATCCTCAAGAGCTGAAACTTCCCTTTATTGTCACGCCTCCTGTATCGCGTGTAGAACCGCAAAAAGGGCAAACGGTCAGAATCACCTGGCTTGGTCAGTCATTGCCAAAAGATAAAGAATCCCTGTTCTGGTTTAACGTTCTGGAAGTTCCGCCAAAGGCAAAGGAAAGCGATACGCAAAGCATGCTTCAGCTGGCATTCCGTACCCGCATAAAACTCTTTTTCCGGCCTACAGGTTTGAAAGGAGAACCGACAGATGCGGCTAAAAATCTTAAATGGACTGAAACCCGGCAAGGTCAAAATATCGTTTTAAGTGCGAAGAATGATTCACCTTATTATGTATCACTGGCGGGGGCAACGCTTATTGCTGGTGCTAAAAGCTACGATATTGAAACGCATTATATTGAGCCATTCTCAAGCCAGACTATGAACGTAAAAAATCATAACACCTTGGGGTATAACAAAATCACCTGGCAAGCCATCAATGATTTCGGTGGAATTGATAAGTATGAATCCATACAGAATTGATTATTTATCCGCCTCGTATCATTCGGAATAACTATAATTAGCTTAACTCTGGGACAGAGTACATCATGCGGTTTAAACGTTCACTACTATGTTTATCGATAAGTGCGGTATTGCCGTTTTGTGCATTTGCTGCTGAAAATAATAAAGAAGAAGACGTGCAGTTTAACGATCAGTTTCTTTATAACACCGGTACATCAATTGATGTCAGCCGTTTTTCAAAAGGCAACCCTGTTCTTGCCGGGACGTATAAGGTGAAGGTGGTTATTAACGGAAAACCTTCCATTACCACGGATCTTGTGTTTAAAGAGAATGGTACACCGCGCGCCACGCCCTGCATCACGCGTAAACTGCTCACCCAGACAAATGTAGCAACCGAGCAACTTAAACCAGCAGGGGATGATTCCGAAGATACGTGCATCTCTGTGTCAGACACCTATCCCGGCTCACGTGTGGCTTACGATCCTTCCACACAGGAGTTGGACCTTTCTATTCCTCAGGCTTTCGTCATTCAGCGCCCGGCGGGATTTGTCGATCCTTCACTTTGGGAAGACGGGATCCCGGCGGCGATGCTCTCCTGGGATCTTAACGGCTGGCACGCGGACACGTCTGATTACAGCACCGATACGGCCTACGCAGGGTTGCGCTATGGAGCAAACCTGGGCCCGTGGCGGCTCCGGGCACGAGGTAATCTGAACTGGGATCGGGATTCCGGTACTCATTACGCCAGCCAGGACATTTATCTCCAGCGTGATATCACGCCGCTGAAAGCACAGTTTATCGCGGGAGATTCCTACACCCGTGGAGATGCTTTCGATTCCATTAGTCTGCGCGGGGCGCGTTTATATAACGATGATCGTATGCTTCCTAATGGCATATCGACTTATGCGCCGGTGATTCGGGGTGTGGCAAACAGCAACGCCAAAGTCACGATCGCCCAGAGCGGAAACACGATTTACGAAACCTCCGTCCCGCCGGGGCCCTTTGAAATCTCAGATCTCAGTACGACGGGTTATGGCAGCGATCTTATCGTCACTGTAGAAGAAGCGGATGGCAGCAAACGTTCCTTCTCGGTCGCGTATTCCTCGGTCGCGCAAATGCTGCGCCCGGGCTACTCCCGATGGGATGTCGGCGTGGGTGAACTGCGTGATGATAACCTACGTGACAAGCCAAAGGTAGGTTACGCCACGGGCTATTATGGATTAACCAATACCTTCACAGGTTATGCGGGTCTGGAGTACACCGATAGCGATTTTTACGCCGCATTGGTGGGTTTGGCTATGAACACCCGCATTGGCGCATTCGCCTTTGACGTCACGCATTCTGATGCCCGGATCGACGGCTTACGGCATCTTAAGGGTGAGAGTTATCGTATCTCCTACAGCAAACTCATGGAAGCCACGAATACCTCTTTCAACGTAGCGGCATACTGGTTTTCGACATCTGACTATCTCAGCCTGAGCGATGCAGCTTCCTTGACCAACGAGATCAAATATCGTGACAGGGAGCTTAACCCTGACCGTGATAACAGCGATGTGTACCAGACTTTCCAGCGCATGAAGAACCAGATCCAGGTGAACATCAGCCAGCCGTTGGCCTTTAACGACCTTGATTTGGGATCGCTGTATGTCAACTCCACCTGGCAGGACTACTGGAATGAAAGCAGCTCATCAGCGCAGTACTCGGTTGGCCACAGTCAATCGTTAAGCTGGGGAAGTTACAGCCTCTCCGTGCAGCGCACCTACAACGAGTTCGGGGAAAAGGATGATAGTGTCTATCTGAGCCTCACAATTCCTTTCGACACGCTGATGGGTAACGGCAAGCGTGCAGGCGGGTTCTCATCCCTCACCACGGGCATCGGCAGCGATCTAAAAGGCGGTGGAAGTTTTAACGCCAGCGCCAACGGCAACACCGAAGATAACCGGTTCAGTTACAGCATCACCGAAAGCACCACGCGTAACGACGATACATTAAATCAGCTAAGCGGTTACGGGAGTTATAACGGCCCGCATGGACCGGTGAGTCTTTCCGTCTCCGCATCCGATGACGATAGCCGACAATATTCCGCCAGCTATAGCGGCGGGATGATTCTGCACTCTGGTGGCATAACACTCGCCCCTGGCAGCATTAGCGAAAGCGATACGCTTGCGCTGATTAAAGCTGAGGGAGCAGAAGGTGCCCGAGTCTCCATCGGTAACGGTGAAATTGGCTCTTCAGGCTATGCCCTTATGCCCTATCTGTCTGCCTACCGTGAAAACAACGTCGGTCTTGATATCAGCGATATGCGCTCTGACGTTGAAGTGAAAAATACCCGTTCCACTACTGTCCCTCGTAGCGGTGCCGTTGTGCTGGTTAATTTTGAGACCGATCAAGGGCGTTCAGTGTTAATGGAACTGACGCGTGACGACGGAGGGTTTATTCCGCTTGGTGCCGATGTTCAAACTGAGCAAGGCGTATCCGTAGGTAGCGTAGGCCAGGCCGGGCAAGCCTGGATTCGCGGAATTGAAGATAAAGGGTTGTTAAAAATCGTCTGGGGAAGTGAGTCCGGCACATCCTGTACTGTCCCCTATCAGATTCCGCCCAATGCGAAAAAGATTGGACCAACAACGCTGCTGACAGGCCAGACCTGCCGCATCACAGTATTATAAAAGGAGTTAGAGCATGCTTTTTAAACCTGGGAAAAAAACAGGATTATGGGTATTAAGTTCGAGTCTGATGGCGCTGTCGCTCGGAACATACGCCGATAATCTCGATATTACCTTTACCGCTAATATCCGTGACACCACCTGCGATATGAAAATTGAAGGTGGCAGCGGTGATGGCTCCAGCAACGTTATTCCCATTGGCACCGACGGCAAGGTGCGCCTGGATTACATCATCCTCAAAAATGCCAAAGCAACAACAAATTTTAAACTCAAAATGGTCTCATGCCCTTCGAGTCTGACAAAGCTGAACACGACCATTAGTGGTAGTGCCAGCCCACTGAATACGGCAATTAAAAATTCACTCTCCGGTGAGGGCAGCGCAGAAAATATTGGCGTGGCGATTTCCCGCACCGCCACTCCGGATGCCCCTTTTGTCATTAATTCATTTACTGATACTCAGCGCCTCGTCTGGTCGAGCGGAGAAATAAGTGCTGGCGAAGTTCAACTCCTGGCGACGCTGGTGGAAACTGCAAGCGGGCAAGGCATGACCGGCAACTTTAGCGGTATCGCTACGTTTAATTTCACCTATGAATAACTGGCGCAATACGGAGCGTTAATATGAAAAAGAAAATGACATCACTGATGTTTGCGATGACTGCCATCCTGCCTTCCGTTTGTTTGAGCGCCATTACGGGTACGACGAGCGTTCAGGCCACCTTTACGTCCACCATTGAAGCCGGAACCTGTAATGCCGAGATTCAGGATGCGAGCGGGGCTCCCATTAGCATTTTGCCGTTTGGCGATGTATTTAAGTCCGATCTGGTGAGCCAGAACCGAACAGGGGCATTCAAAATCGCGTTCACTAACTGTGCCGGGGTCAAAAATGCCTCCGTTCAAGCCACGCCGGGTGCTGGCGGGTCCTGTACTGGCAATGCCAAAAATGGGAACTCATATGCAGCCGGGCATAACGTTGGTTTTGAAATCTGGAAAGGTTCTGTCGACTCAGGTTCCCTGCTGAACTGCGCCACGGCCCCAACTTCTATCGTCAACCTGTCTAACGGGGCGGGAAAATTTGAAATGGATGCGCGCATCGTTATTGCTAAAGATAAAACCATTTCTGACGTGACCACTGGTTCGGTCAGCGCCCCTGTGACTTTTATCGTGACCTATCAATAATGTTTATTAAGACTGATAGCTTAAACAGGATGTTCCACTCCCGCTTAAACTTTAGAAGTGCGACGTTATGGCTCGCCTGCTGTCTGGGGTTTCCCGCAGCAGGTTTTGCCTCGAGCCTGGAGATGGATATGACGGCAAACATCATCAACAATACGTGTCAGGTAAGTATTCCGAATGATGGCAAAGTTATTTTACCGATCGTTGGCAAAGGTTGGTTTTATAACTCCGACGGCAGCCCACGGCTACAACCCGGTGACGCAGCTGGGGGAACTCGCTTCGAAATTCAGCTGAAAAGCTGTGCGGAAAGTGAATCTGGACTGGCAAAAACCCTGCATTTTGAGTTTAAACCTCAAAGTGGGATAGTTATCGGAAGCTCTCAACAGGTGTTCGCCAATGAAATTCCCGCCTCCGGGGGAGGAGCAGAGAACGTCGGCGTTGTGATTTTCTCAGAAAAAGACAATACCAATGTGGTCAATGCGTCAGGAACGTCAGATGTTATTTTTGATGTATCTAACCAAACCGAAAGCCAGTATTTAACAAATTATAATTTCTATGCCCGTTATCAAGACACAGGGATTGTCAGCGCGGGGAAAGTTACCACAAGCGTGCTGGTCAGCGTTACTTACAATTAAAATATACCAAGCATCGGATATAAGGAATTTTTGAATGTGTTATATAGCAGGAGCCGGAACAAGTCATTTCTTCATAAAAGGTGCAGGCCTTGCTTTGTCAATTCTTGCAATAAGTTTCTCTGCATCAGCGTATGAATGTAAATTTAATGGATACAGTGTTCAGCCTATTTCGGATGTCAAAGGTGCAAAGCCCAAGATCGTTCCCCTGGAGAGCGTCAGCGCGCCAACAAAAATAAGCGGCCTTATTGATTTGCAGGTAACTCCGGGCCTCTACTCCTGGTGCACAATGGGTAATGATGGCGAGCGCGTCTATCAGAAAACGGACAGTACACTGGTCGTCGGTGGCGTGGACGGTAAAGCACTCTTTAAAACTAACGTAACGGGGATCGCCTATACGCTGGCCATGTACCCGACCAACAACGCTTTTAATGCCTTTTTTCCTTCGACTACAGGAAGTTATGTAGAAACGGCCAATCATGAAAATAATTCAGATCTGGTTAAAGCAGTATGGTGGTATGCCCGTATGGAATTTTATCAATTACCCTCATATGCTGGCGTGCCCGCAAGCGTCACACAGATTGGTCCAGTGGCCGGGAATATTGGCAACATTGTCGTAGGTAACCCCTGGAGCTCAGATGAAAGTGACCATCCACGTCCGTTAATCACGATACCCGATATGGCCTTCAATGTTCCTGTTGAAAAACCGACCTGCACTCTTACGGCTCCTAAAACCGTAGATCTGGGGGAATATGATGTTTCCGATGTCGAGAACGATAACACGCTAAAAGTCTCTGCTACCGTGTCAGGGAATTGCACCAACACACGCAAAATTACGATGAAGTTGACCACCAGCAAGACAACCGGGACTGATGGCTCTTTACTCGCGAACACCGCATCGTCGAATGCGGCAAAAGGCGTGGGCGTGTTGCTGAAGTGGCCGGACAACAGCCTGGCGGTGCCTAATTCAACTAACAACTATGCGACAAAAGGGAACACTATCATCCCGTCATTTAGCGAGTCTCTCACGGCTCAGTTGGTTAAATCTGGTACAGAAAAAGTCACTTCAGGAACGTTCAGCGCCATCGGCACGTTGCAGATCACCTACGAATAGCTTATCCCTGCGGCTGATTGCTGATCAGCCGCGACATCGTCTCCAGCGAATCCGTTCTTAAGATATAGAGTCGTTTCAGTAAGAACGGATTATCCCCCGGCTTCACCTTCCCCTTCACCGTGGTCACGGCCAGATGGAAACCGGCATCATTCGCCGCCTTGATCGCCTTATTGTCATAGCCGCCAAACGGATAAGAAAGGTAGAGCACACGCGGGTTGAACTGTGACAGCGCGCGACGAGAGCGCTCAAAATCAAACAGGATCACGTGATAGCTGCGGCTCAGTAAGATCGGGTGTTTATACCCGTCCACGCGGTGCAGGAAGTGAGTGTGCGACTGAATGTCGAACACATCCTGAATGCCCTTAATTTCCTGAACGCTCATAAACTGCAGCGATTTCGGATCCCACTTCTGCGGATGGCCTTTAATACGTGACGAAATGATAAACGCCGTCGCGTTGAAGCCATACTCTTTCAGCACAGGATACGCGTAGCGGCTCACCGACTTCAGGCCGTCGTCAAAGGTAATCACCACCGCCTTCGCGGGCAGGTTCATCTTGTTGCGCACGTAGCCTTCCAACTGATACATCGTCAGCGTGGTGTACCCCTGGTCGCGAAGCCAGGTCATCTGGTTGCTGAACGCGCGCACGCTGGTGGTGGTGGAGGTATGACGAAAACGGGTGTTCTCCTCATCGCGCAGGATATGGTGATAGGTCAGAACCGGAATGCCGTTATCTTCCTGCGCGTCCAGGCTGCTTATCCACGCCAGGCGGTTGCCGATGCGGATCTGATACCAGGTCTGGTTCAGGCGGTCTTTGAGTTTATTTAGAATGGGATAACGCAAGTTGGCGCTCAGGGTACCAAAGGGCGCGCTTCCGCTGCTGGGCGCGTTATAGACGGGCGTATCTTTCCAGGTGATGAGGTTCTGGTTACTGAGCGGCTTGTTCAGGTCGCCCAGGCTGTCCTCAACGCGTTGCTTACCCTGCACTTTCTCAAGGTGGTCTTTATCAATAAAGCCGGTACCGAACCCGAAGCGAAATTCGTAATAATCCGCCGCCGCGGGAAAGACCGCGATGATCTGCCCTGCGCGAATATTGCCCACATTAACCACGGAGTTACCTACCTGAGCCCAGATGGCAGCATCCTCAGTGGTTTGCATATATTGAGCAGGAAGCCCTTGCTGACTTATCAGGCTGGCAGACGCCCCGCCGGAAACCAGCAGCAAAAGGAGAAAGAACACGCGCATGAACATAGGATATAAATCGACACGGGAAATCAGTCGCCATTGTAGCAAAAGCGACATCAATACCAATGTTTAATGCTTATACAGATCGTGAAGCAGAACGAAAGGCGGGTTTTTCTGCTGCTGGTGCCACAGGCTGCTCACCTCCGGCTGGCCCTCCGCCACGATAGCGTGCCGAAACTCTGCGCTGCTCAATGAGGCGCGAAGCGGATAGAGGGCTTCGAGTAAAGGCAGGCTGATACCGGAGATCACTTCACAGTTATCATGCTTGTGGCTCAGCAAAGCGGCCGCGCGGTAAGGCGCCGCGCCGGATTTATCGGTAAGAAAAATCACCCCATCACCGGTATCCGTTTCATGCAGGGCATCGCACATCATCCGGCTGAGCATGTTGGTGCTCAACCCGCGCCAGTAGTTAACCACCCGGCATTGCGCCAGCGGGCCAAATTTGGCCTCAAGCGTATCCAGCATGTCCTGCGCTCGTTCATCGTGGCAGGTGATAACCCATCCCAGCATAACTCTCTCCTTAGCAGGCAAGTAGTTTAGCGGAGTGAAGGTTTGCTTACGGTGATAACCGTCAAAGAAAGTGCCCGGCAACCAGAGCGTCGCCGGGCAGGGGTTAACTACGCAGACCGCGCCCGCGCTGGATCAGATACCAGCACAGCAGGTAGAAGGCGATGATGAACACCACCAGCACCGCCACAGTGGTAAACAGCGGAACATCGGTAATGCCGAGGAAGCCAAAGCGGAAGCCGCTGATCATGTAGACGATCGGGTTCAGATGCGACAGCGCCTGCCAGAACGGCGGCAGCAGCGTCAGGGAGTAGAACACCCCGCCGAGATAGGTCAGCGGCGTCAGCACAAAGGTCGGGATCAGGCTGATGTCGTCAAACGTTTTAGCGAACACCGCATTCAGCAGACCGGCCAGCGAGAACAGAATTGCCGTCAGCAGCAGAGTCAGCGCCACGAACAGCCACGAGTGTACCTGGAACGGCACGAAGAACAGCGAAATCGCCGTCACCAGGATGCCCACGCACAGCCCGCGCGCCACGCCGCCGCCCACGTAACCGGCTATGATGACGTGCGTTGGCACCGGCGCCACCAGCAACTCTTCAATATTACGCTGGAACTTAGCGCTAAAGAACGACGAGGCCACGTTTGCGTAGGCGTTGGTGATCACCGCCATCATAATCAGGCCCGGCACGATAAACTGCATATAGGTAAAACCGTGCATCTCACCAATGCGGGAACCAATCAGGTTGCCGAATATGATGAAATAGAGCGTCATGGTGATGACCGGCGGTACCAGGGTTTGCACCCAGATACGCATAAAGCGGTTTATCTCTTTCGCCCAGATACTTTTCAGCGCGACCCAATAAAGATGCGTCATGCCTTGTCTCCTTGTTTATCCTGCACCAGAGAGACAAACAGCTCTTCCAGTCGGTTCGCTTTGTTACGCATACTTAAAACCTGAATCCCCTGCGCGCTCAGCTGGGAGAACACGCTGTTGATCCCCTGCTCGCGCAGCACTTCCACTTCCAGCGTTGAGGTATCAACCAGGCGATACTGGTACCCTTCAAGCTTCGGTAGCGGGCTTTTTGCCGCCAGATCGAGAATAAACGTTTCGGATTTCAGCTTGGAGAGCAGATCCTTCATCGAGGTGTTCTCCACCAGCTCGCCGTGCTGAATGATGCCGATGTTGCGGCACAGCATCTCTGCTTCTTCAAGGTAGTGGGTGGTCAAAATGATGGTGGTGCCTTTGTCGTTAAGATCCTTTAGGAAACCCCACATAGAACGACGCAGTTCGATATCCACGCCTGCGGTGGGTTCATCAAGGATCAGCAGCTTCGGCTCGTGCATCAGCGCGCGGGCAATCATCAGGCGGCGCTTCATCCCCCCGGACAACATCCGCGCACGTTCATTACGCTTTTCCCACAGATCGAGCTGTTTCAGGTACTTTTCGCTACGCTCAAGCGCCTCTTTACGCTCAACGCCGTAATAACCCGCCTGGTTAACGACAATCTGCTGCACCGTCTCAAACGGGTTGAAGTTGAACTCCTGCGGTACCAGCCCCAGTTGGCGCTTGGCGTTTACCACATCTTTTTGCAGGTCGTAACCAAAGACGCTCACCCGTCCGGACGTTTTATTCACCAGCGAGCTGATGATCCCGATGGTGGTGGATTTCCCCGCCCCGTTCGGCCCCAGAAGCGCGTAAAAATCCCCGGCCTCTACTTTTAGATCTATCCCGCGTAGCGCCTGAACGCCACCCGGATAGGTTTTTTTAAGCTGCTCAAGCTCCAGTGCAATTGCCATGAATTTAACTTACCTTCAGTTCTTACACACGTTGTGTGGTTTCATTAAAAGTCGGGTTACCCTATAGTAGCGCAACGCAATTACTTGGTTACAGGTCGCTAACCTCCATGAACGACATAGATACACTCATTAGCAACAATGCACTATGGTCAAAAATGCTGGTGGAGGAAGACCCCGGATTTTTTGGAAAACTCGCACAAGCCCAGAACCCGCGCTTTCTCTGGATTGGCTGTTCAGACAGCCGCGTACCTGCCGAGCGCCTGACCGGCCTTGAGCCCGGCGAACTGTTTGTTCACCGCAACGTCGCCAACCTGGTGATTCATACCGATCTCAACTGCCTTTCCGTGGTTCAGTATGCCGTTGACGTCCTGGAAGTCGAGCACATCATTATTTGCGGCCACTACGGCTGCGGCGGCGTGCAGGCGGCGGTTGAAAACCCGGAACTGGGTTTAATTGATAACTGGCTGCTGCACATCCGCGATATCTGGTTCAAACATAGTTCACTGCTCGGCGAAATGCCGCAGGAGCGACGCATGGACACGCTGTGCGAGCTGAACGTGATGGAGCAGGTATATAACCTTGGGCATTCGACCATCATGCAGTCGGCGTGGAAACGCGGGCAGAAGGTATCAATCCACGGCTGGGCGTACGGTATTCACGATGGCCTGCTGCGCAATCTGGAAGTCACCGCCACCAATCGCGAAACGCTGGAGCAGCGTTACCGTTCGGGGATTGCCAACCTCAAGCTTAAGCATGTGAACCATAAATAAAGCCGGGGGTTTTCGCCCTCTCCCCGTGGGAGAGGGTCGGAGTGAGGGCATCAGCCTGCAATTACTCGTCCAGCAATACCACTTTCCCAACATACGGCAGATGACGATAACGCTGCGCGTAATCAATGCCGTAACCCACCACGAACTCGTCCGGGATGGAGAAACCGACAAACTCCACCGGCACCTGCACTTCACGACGCTCCGGTTTATCCAGCAGCGTACAAATCGCCAGCGATTTCGGCTCGCGCAGGCTCAGGATCTCGCGCACCTTTGAAAGGGTGTTGCCGGAGTCGATAATGTCCTCAACGATCAACACATCTTTGCCACGAATATCTTCATCCAGATCTTTCAGGATTTTCACATCACGGGTTGTGGACATGCCGCTGCCGTAGCTGGAAGCGGTCATAAAATCGACCTCGTGCGGTACCTGCACTTCACGGCACAGGTCTGCCATGAACATGAAAGAACCGCGCAGCAGACCAACCAGCACCATTTCGCTGCCGCTGTCCTTGTAATGCTCGGTGATTTGACGACCCAGTTCGGCGATACGCGCTTTGATCTCGGCTTCCGGGATCATCACTTCAACAGTATGTTTCATATTACTAACCAAATGATTTTGATGAAAATCTTTCAATGCGGATGAATCTTGCTCCGGCATCGATACGCAAGCCAGCCATTATATCAGTAAATGGATAAGCCTGGCGTATGAGTTATAAAAAGCAAATATTGTGATTCCGATCACACTTGTTAACACCTATAATTAGTTGCTAGCAAATTATTAACAAAAACTGACGAGTACACTTTCTATGGCTGAAACAAACACTAAACAGCCGCGTCTACTGGTGACACTAACAGCGCTATTCGCCGCCTTCTGCGGCCTGTACCTGTTAATCGGTGGCGTCTGGCTGGTCGCGATCGGCGGCTCCTGGTACTACCCGATTGCGGGCCTGGTTATGCTTGGCGTAACCGTCCTGCTCTGGCGTAGAAAACAATCCGCACTGTGGCTGTATGCCGCCCTCCTTCTTGCCACCATGATCTGGGGCGTCTGGGAAGTCGGTTTCGATTTCTGGGCCCTGACGCCGCGCAGCGACATCCTGGTCTTCTTCGGTATCTGGCTGATCCTGCCGTTTGTCTGGCGCCGCCTGATTGTCCCTTCCAGCGGTGCCGTTGCAGCCCTGCTGGTGGCGCTGTTAATCAGCGGCGGCATTCTCACCTGGGCTGGCTTTAACGACCCGCAGGAGATCAACGGTACGCTGAACACGGAGTCCACGCCTGCGGCAGCTATCTCGCAGGTCGCTGACGGTGACTGGCCTGCTTATGGCCGTAACCAGGAAGGTCAACGTTACTCCCCGCTGAAGCAGATCAACGCGGACAACGTTAAGAACCTGAAGGAAGCCTGGGTATTCCGTACCGGCGACCTGAAAATGCCGAACGATCCGGGTGAACTGACCAATGAAGTGACGCCAATTAAAGTCGGCGATATGCTCTACCTGTGTACGGCGCACCAGCGTCTGTTCGCGCTCGATGCGGCTACCGGTAAAGAGAAATGGCACTTTGATCCACAGCTGAACTCCAACCCGTCCTTCCAGCACGTGACCTGCCGCGGCGTTTCTTACCACGAAGCGCGCGCCGATAATGCCAGCCCGGAAGTCATTGCCGATTGTCCTCGCCGCATTATGCTGCCGGTGAACGATGGCCGTCTGTTTGCCATCAACGCTGAGACCGGCAAGCTGTGCGAAACCTTCGCCAACAAAGGCATTCTGAACCTGCAGACCAACATGCCGGACACCACGCCGGGTCTGTATGAGCCAACCTCCCCGCCAATCATCACCGATAAAACCATCGTGATTGCCGGTTCGGTAACGGATAACTTCTCTACGCGTGAAACCTCCGGCGTTATCCGTGGTTTCGACGTGAACACCGGTAAACTGCTGTGGGCTTTCGACCCGGGCGCGAAAGATCCAAACGCGATCCCGTCTGACGAGCACACCTTTACCTTCAACTCGCCGAACTCCTGGGCACCAGCCGCGTATGACGCGAAGCTGGACCTGGTCTACCTGCCGATGGGCGTATCAACGCCGGATATCTGGGGCGGTAACCGCACGCCGGAGCAGGAACGTTATGCGAGCGCTATCCTGGCGCTGAACGCAACCACCGGTAAGCTGGCGTGGAGCTATCAGACCGTTCACCACGATCTGTGGGATATGGATATGCCGTCCCAGCCGACGCTGGCGGACATTACCGTTAACGGTAAAACCGTGCCGGTCATTTACGCTCCGGCTAAAACCGGCAACATCTTCGTGCTGGATCGCAGCAACGGTAAGCTGGTTGTGCCTGCCCCGGAAAAACCGGTTCCGCAGGGTGCGGCCAAAGGCGATTACGTCAGCAAAACCCAGCCGTTCTCTGACCTGAGCTTCCGTCCGAAGAAAGACCTCAGCGGTGCAGACATGTGGGGTGCCACCATGTTTGACCAGCTGGTGTGCCGCGTGATGTTCCATCAGCTGCGCTATGAAGGCATCTTCACGCCGCCGTCTGAGCAGGGCACGCTGGTCTTCCCGGGCAACCTGGGAATGTTTGAGTGGGGCGGTATTTCCGTCGACCCTAACCGTCAGGTGGCGATTGCCAACCCAATGGCGCTGCCGTTCGTTTCCCGTCTGATCCCACGCGGTCCGGGTAACCCGATGGAGCAGCCGAAAGACGCGAAAGGCAGCGGGACCGAAGCCGGTATCCAGCCGCAGTATGGCGTACCGTTTGGCGTTACCCTGAACCCGTTCCTGTCTCCGTTTGGTCTGCCGTGTAAACAGCCTGCCTGGGGTTACATCTCCGGTCTGGATCTGAAAACCAACCAGATCGTCTGGAAAAAACGTATTGGTACCCCACAGGACAGCATGCCGTTCCCGATGCCGGTTCCGGTGCCGTTCAATATGGGTATGCCAATGCTGGGTGGTCCAATCTCCACCGCTGGTAACGTGCTGTTCATCGCGGCAACCGCAGATAACTACCTGCGCGCGTATAACATGACCAACGGTGAAAAACTGTGGCAAGGCCGTCTGCCGGCCGGTGGACAGGCAACGCCGATGACCTATGAAGTGAATGGCAAGCAGTACGTTGTCATTTCTGCGGGTGGTCACGGTTCGTTTGGTACGAAGATGGGCGACTATATTGTCGCGTATGCATTGCCGGACGAAGGCAAATAAAAGCAAAACGGCAACGAAAGTTGCCGTTTTTAGCAATGCAGGCCGGGTAAGGCGAAGCCGCCACCCGGCTTTTTTTATACGGTAAAACCGAGCATCATCCCCGTATCTTCATGCTCCAGCAGATGACAGTGCGCCATATAGGCAAACTCTTCAGGCGCTTCGTGGTCGAACTTCACCAGCACCTCGCTGACGCCTCCTTCCACTCTCACTGTATCTTTCCAGCCTGCTCGATGCGCTTCCGGCGCTTTACCGTTCTCAGACAGAATACGGAACTGCGTGCCGTGGATATGGAACGGGTGCAGCATCATGTCCCCTTCACCTGAAACCACCCAGCGCTCAAACTGCCCCTTCGTGGCGGCAAACATCGGTGTGTTCATATCGAACGCTTTGCCGTTGATCTTGTTGGCGTTGTGGAAATCGAACCCGTGACCGCCGTGATCCATACCGCCCATTTTGCCGTGGTCCATATTCATATGGCCCATCATCTGGCCGTGGTGCATTCCCGCCATGGCCTGATTGCCATACTTTTTCATCAGCGCCTGCATGCCCATCATGTCGAGCATCGGGTCCATGGAGAGCTGAAGCTTACGCTGCGTGAGCCCATCCAGCGACGGGAGAGCTGGCAGCGTGGCTAAGGTGTCCGGCAGCGTACCGGAGGCCGTGACCTGTAGCGGCTGAATGCGCAACACCGGGTGTGGTTTATCAAACGGCGCGACGGTCATCCCCATCTGGCTGACAGGCAGCGTTACCAGGTCAAACGGCTTGCCGTCGCTGATGTCCACCAGCACTTCGAAGCGTTCGCCCATCAGCATCGGCAGCTCGCTCACTTTTACCGGTTCCGGCAGCAGGCCGCCGTCGCTTGCCACCACGTAAAGCGCGCGCTTATCGCTGGTGGCGAAGTTCAGCGAGCGGGCGTTACAGCCGTTAAGCAAGCGCAGGCGCAGCCAGCCTTTCGGGGCGGCGTGCTGCGGATAGATCGCACCGTTGGCCAGCAGCGTATCGCCAAACCAGCCGACCGCCGCGCTCATCACGTCCAGCTGGTAGTCAATCTGCCCGTCCGCGCTGAATTTTTTGTCCTGCACAATCACCGGCACATCGTCGATACCCCACTGTTTTGGCAGGCGCAGGAGACGGCTTTCGTCATCCTCAATCAACACCAGTCCGGCCAGCCCCATTGCCACCTGATGGCCCGTTTTGCCATGCTGATGCGGGTGGAACCAGCAGGTTGCCGCCCGCTGGTCAGGGGTAAAGGTTACGCTGCGTTTATCCCCAGGCTTGATAACGCCCTGGGGACCACCATCCACTTCGCCCGGGACTTCCAGCCCGTGCCAGTGCAGCGTGGTCTCCTCGGCAAGCGTATTATGGATATCCACCGTCACCGCTTTCCCTTTGCGTAACTGAAGCGCCGGGCCGAGCAGATTGCCGTTGTAGCCCCAGGTTGTGGCGCTGTGCCCACCGAAGGAGGTTTTACCGGCCTGAACAACGAGCTGAATACGGCTACGGGCGTCTGCGGTCAGTAAGTCAGGAATGGGTAAGGCAGGCCTTTCAGCCGCAAAAACCGCGCGGCTCCAGAGTGGTAATGCGCTGGCAACCCCCAGCACAGCGGAATATTTTAAAAAATCACGACGTTGCATGTTCATTTCCTTATTTCCAGCAGGCGATCTTTTGAGCATAAACCCTCCCCTTACCGGAAGGTCAAGTAAAGCGGCAATAATAAAGATCGTCGCACTGGCATCAAGTGTGCTAACGTTAATTTTCCGTGAAGAAGTGGTAGAAGCAATGAAGACGTTTTTCAGGACAATTTTGTTCGGAAGCCTGATGGCAATGTGTGCGAACAGCTATGCGCTCAGTGAAAATGAAGCGGAAGATATGGCCGATTTAACGGCGGTTTTTGTATTCCTGAAAAATGATTGTGGCTACCAGAATTTACCCAACGGGCAAATTCGCCGCGCGCTGGTCTTTTTCGCCCAGCAGAACCAGTGGGATCTCAGCAACTACGACAGCTTTGACATGAAGGCGCTCGGTGAAGACAGCTACCGTGACTTGAGCGGTATTGGCATTCCCACGGCTAAAAAATGCAAAGCGCTGGCCCGCGATTCGCTCAGCCTGCTCGCCTACGTGAAATAACCTTCCCGACGCCCCCTGTTCAACCTATACCCGTGCAACCACGGTTATAGTTAGCTATCATGTTTCGCTCATTTTTTGTGAGCGTTACGGATGTTAACAAAGGAGGAGTCCGCGTATGGCCGACCACACGTTGTGGCATGAAACACTGCATGACCAGTTTGGTCAGTACTTTGCCGTTGATAACGTGCTCTATCATGAGAAAACGGATCACCAGGATCTGATCATCTTCGAAAACGCCGCCTTTGGCCGCGTGATGGCCCTGGATGGCGTAGTGCAAACGACCGAGCGCGACGAGTTTATTTATCATGAGATGATGACCCACGTTCCGCTGCTGGCCCACGGACACGCGAAGCATGTTCTGATTATCGGCGGCGGCGACGGCGCAATGCTGCGCGAGGTTTCACGTCATCGTTCCATTGAAACCATCACCATGGTTGAGATCGATGCGGGCGTGGTCTCTTTCTGCCGCCAGTACCTGCCCAACCATAATGCTGGCAGCTATGACGATCCGCGCTTTAATCTGGTTATCGACGACGGCGTTAACTTTGTTAACCAGACCACGCAGACCTTCGACGTGATTATCTCTGACTGTACCGACCCCATCGGCCCTGGCGCGTCGCTGTTTACCTCCTCGTTCTACGAAGGCTGCAAGCGCTGCCTGAACCCGGGCGGGATCTTCGTCGCACAAAACGGTGTCTGCTTCCTGCAGCAGGACGAAGCGCTCGACAGCCATCGCAAGCTCAGCACCTATTTCGGTGACGTCAGCTTCTATCAGGCGGCAATTCCGACGTACTACGGCGGGATCATGACCTTTGCATGGGCAACGGATAACGACGTGCTGCGTCATCTCTCTACCGAAATTATCCAGGCCCGCTTCCATCAGGCCGGGCTCACGTGCCGCTACTACAATCCGGCTATTCATACCGCAGCGTTTGCTCTGCCGCAGTACCTGCAAGACGCATTATCCACTAAGGGGGTGAGCTAATTGAAAAAGCTTAAACTACATGGCTTTAACAACCTGACTAAAAGCCTGAGTTTTTGTATTTACGATATCTGCTATGCCAAAACAGCGGAAGAACGCGATGGTTACATCGCCTATATCGATGAACTCTACAACGCCAACCGTCTGACCGAGATCCTGTCAGAAACCTGCTCGATCATCGGTGCCAATATTCTGAACATCGCCCGACAGGATTATGAGCCCCAGGGTGCCAGCGTCACCATTCTGGTCAGCGAAGAGCCGGTCGACCCGCAGCTTATCGACAAAACTGAACACCCGGGTCCGCTGCCGGAAGTGGTCGTCGCCCACCTCGACAAAAGCCATATCTGCGTTCACACCTACCCGGAAAGCCACCCGGAAGGCGGGCTGTGCACGTTCCGCGCGGATATTGAAGTGTCGACCTGTGGCGTGATTTCCCCGCTGAACGCGCTGAACTATTTAATCCACCAGCTGGAATCGGACATCGTCACGATTGATTATCGCGTGCGCGGTTTTACCCGTGATATCAACGGCATGAAGCACTTCATCGACCACGAGATCAACTCCATTCAGAACTTTATGTCCGAGGACATGAAATCGCTGTATGACATGATGGACGTGAACGTGTACCAGGAAAACATCTTCCATACCAAGATGATGCTTAAGGAATTCGACCTTAAGCACTACATGTTCCACACGAAGCCGGAAGATTTAAGTGAAGAAGAGCGCAAGGTCATCACCGACCTGCTCTGGAAAGAGATGCGCGAAATCTACTACGGCCGCAATATTCCGGCCGTGTAAGTGTTGCCCGGAGCAAGGATGCTTCGGGGAGTTACTTCTGTTTCATAAACTCACGGTAGGCATTCACTACCTGCAGGAAGTCTTCCACGCCGCACAGCGACAGGCTCTCTTCGTCGTAGTAGCTCATCCCCTCTTCCATCTCATCCCCTGAAAACTCAAGCTGGTTGGCGCGCACCATCACCTCTTCGCCGTCCATCCACAGGGTGTACTCATGCCCGGCGCGTTGCCAGGAGCGTTCACTGCCTTTCACCGTATTTGCCGCCTGTTCGACTTCATCAAGAAGGGCGAGATTTTCTTTCACCTCTTCGTTAAACCAGTGTCCAACGGCTTCGTGCCCCATCGACATGCGCACTTTCACCACACCGGTGATGTCGCGCAAAAATTCGTAATCCATAGCGTTTTCCTCAGCAAAGCCATTAGGGTAATTATCGCAGCAGAGGGAAAGAAAAAAAGCGGGAGAGGTGGGAGGAATGAAAATAAAAAGGTGAGAGCAAGACCCTGCGGCCTGATGCCCTCACCCCGTCCCTCTCCCACGGGAGAGGGTGCAAACACTAAAAACCGTCTCGTAGAGACGGTTTTGCTGTTTATACTGCCGTCTGGAAGATCACCCCGTCAGCCTTCTCGGTGTACTGAGAAAGCTGGTCGAAGTTCAGATAGCGATAGGTATCCACCGCCGTCTTATCCACCTGCGCCACGAAGGTCTGGTACTCCTCCGGCGTTGGCAGTTTGCCAATCAGCGCCGCAACCGCCGCCAGCTCCGCAGAAGCCAGGTAGACGTTCGCACCAGTACCTAAACGGTTCGGGAAGTTACGGGTAGAGGTGGAAACCACCGTCGCACCGTCGGCCACGCGTGCCTGGTTACCCATACACAGGGAGCAGCCAGGGATTTCGATACGCGCCCCGCTCTTACCGAACACGCTGTAGTAACCCTCTTCGGTCAACTGAGCCGCGTCCATACGGGTTGGCGGTGCCACCCACAGGCGGGTCGGCAGCTGGCCTTTGTGGGTATCCAGCAGCTTACCGGCGGCGCGGAAGTGGCCGATGTTGGTCATACAGGAGCCGATGAACACTTCGTCGATCTTATCACCCTGCACGTCAGAGAGCAGACGCGCATCGTCCGGATCGTTCGGCGCACACAGGATTGGCTCTTTAATATCCGCCAGATCGATGTCGATCACCGCCGCGTACTCTGCGTCTGCGTCAGCTTCCAGCAGCTGCGGATCCGCCAGCCATTTCTCCATGCCCTGAATACGACGCTCCAGCGTACGACGATCGCCGTAGCCTTCTGCAATCATCCACTTCAGCAGCACGATGTTGGAGGTCAGATACTCAATGATCGGCTCTTTGTTCAGCTTGATGGTACAGCCAGCCGCAGAACGCTCGGCGGATGCATCGGTCAGCTCGAACGCCTGCTCAACTTTCAGATCCGGCAGACCTTCAATTTCCAGAATGCGGCCAGAGAAGATGTTTTTCTTGCCTTTCTTCTCAACGGTCAGCAGGCCCTGTTTGATGGCATACAGCGGGATCGCGTGAACCAGGTCGCGCAGGGTGATGCCCGGCTGCATTTTGCCCTTGAAGCGCACCAGCACAGATTCAGGCATGTCCAGCGGCATTACGCCGGTCGCTGCAGCAAACGCCACCAGGCCGGAGCCCGCCGGGAAGGAGATACCGATTGGGAAACGGGTATGGGAGTCACCGCCGGTACCCACGGTATCCGGCAGCAGCATACGGTTCAGCCAGGAGTGGATGACGCCGTCACCCGGACGCAGAGAAACACCGCCGCGGTTCATGATGAAGTCTGGCAGCGTGTGGTGCGTGGTCACGTCAACCGGCTTCGGATAGGCCGCCGTGTGGCAGAAGGACTGCATCACCAGGTCAGAAGAGAAGCCCAGGCACGCCAGGTCTTTCAGTTCGTCACGGGTCATTGGGCCAGTGGTGTCCTGAGAGCCCACGGAGGTCATCTTCGGCTCGCAGTATGCGCCAGGGCGAATACCGGCTACGCCGCACGCGCGACCCACCATTTTCTGTGCCAGCGAGAAGCCGCGGTTGCTTTCTGCCACGTCTTTCGCGTGACGGAAAACGTCGGAGTGCGGCAGACCCAGCGCTTCACGCGCTTTGGTGGTCAGGCCGCGCCCGATGATCAGCGGAATACGGCCACCGGCACGCACTTCGTCAATCAGCACGTCGGTTTTCAGTTCGAAGCTTGCCAGCAGCTCGTTGGTTTCATGGTTGCGCACTTCGCCTTTATACGGGTAGACGTCAATCACGTCGCCCATGTTCAGGTTAGAAACATCCACTTCGATCGGCAGCGCGCCCGCATCTTCCATGGTGTTGAAGAAGATTGGCGCAATTTTGCCACCGAGGCACAGGCCGCCGCCGCGCTTGTTCGGTACGTGCGGAATGTCGTCGCCCATGAACCACAGTACGGAGTTGGTGGCGGACTTACGGGAAGAGCCGGTACCCACAACGTCACCGACGTAGGCCAGCGGGAAACCTTTCTTCTGCAGCGCTTCGATCTGTTTGATCGGGCCCACCACGCCCGGCTGATCTGGCTCAATGCCTTCACGGGCGTTTTTCAGCATCGCCAGGGCGTGCAGCGGGATATCTGGACGAGACCACGCGTCCGGTGCCGGAGACAGGTCATCGGTGTTGGTTTCACCGGTCACCTTAAAGACGGTCACGGTAATTTTTTCCGCCAGCGCAGGGCGGTTCAGGAACCATTCGGCATCGGCCCAGGACTGCATCACCTGCTTCGCATAGACGTTGCCCGCTTTGGCTTTTTCTTCTACGTCGTAGAAGTTATCGAACATCAGCAGCGTGGAAGAGAGCGCTTTAGCGGCAATCGGTGCCAGCTTGTCGTTATCCAGCGCGTCAATCAGCGGATGAATGTTGTAACCACCCTGCATGGTGCCGAGCAGTTCAATGGCTTTTTCAGGAGTAACCAGTGGGGAGGTGGCTTCGCCTTTGGCGATAGCAGCAAGGAATCCGGCTTTTACGTAGGCAGCTTCATCTACGCCAGGCGGTACGCGGTTGATCAACAGATCTAACAGGAATTCTTCTTCGCCCTTAGGCGGGTTCTTCAGCAGCTCGACGAGCGCGGCCATTTGGGTTGCATCTAAAGGTTTGGGTACAATTCCCTCGGCGGCACGTTCTGCTACGTGCTTACGGTATTCTTCTAGCACGACGGTTCTCCTCGCTCTCATTGTCATATGCGGCGGGCGTTCTCTTCACGCTCCTGTGAGACAGCAGTTTGTAGGGTAAATGCCCGATACCGCGTCGGGCAGCATAGCAGGATTTCTGCACAGTGTTAATCCGTTTACAAAAAAGCAACATTAAAAAGTTTGCTGAATCGTTAAGCATGGTGTAGCGGGGAGGAGAGGTGAATTTTGGGGACAAAAAAACCGCCTGATAGCGGTTATTTTGTTGCCTTGCGGTGGTAGCACACCGGGTTGGCAGATTTGCGGCAATGCACTCGGCATGAATAATGCTCCTGAGTATGCAGATCCGCAAGCACATGTTTTGTGTTTACGAGCCGCCATCCAGTTTCGAATGTAAAAGGATGAAACTGCATTTCACCTCTTTTCAGTCCATTTCGGCTGTAATACTGTTGCCCCCGGCCTGCTTCGCTGGTGTAGCAACCAGTCACCGGGCCCGGAAGCAGTTCCGTAACCTACGCGGCAATGTACTCATTTGCCTGGTTCTGCCTTTTCCGGTGAAGAAGGAACCCGCGTAGCCTGTACAGGAACGCACGCAATGGAGATGCGAATCACTGCGCTGATCGTTGCGATCGGTTTACTGCTTATCGCACTGCACGGTGGCTGGAACATATCCGACATCACGGTGCTGTTTGTCGTCAACCTCGGCAACTAGCTGCTGGCCGCTCGTAAGAGCGGCCTTCTGAATTCCCGGCGCCTTTTCCCGCATCGCATATAATTGTGTAATAAATACTCACACTCTTTATCCGGACGTACCGGACGCTTCCCAATAAAAGTCAAAACAGTAAAAGACGGGTGAATAATACTCACGCCAACCGTAACGCCTCACGGCACAGCGCCTGTCTCGTTGGAGTCATTTTATGAAGTTGCCCTTTAAGCCACATCTGCTTGTCCTTCTGTGCAGTGCCGGGCTGTTTGCCGCCTCAGGCGTCATGTTTGTCAAAAGTCGTGCAACGGAACCCGTTGCGCCAGCCCCCGTCGCGCAACCACCGTCAGCGCCTACCGCAGCCCAGCCGGCCCCTGTCGTCGCGCCAACCTACACTGCCGCGCAAATCGATCAGTGGGTTGCCCCCATCGCGCTCTACCCGGATGCTCTGCTGTCACAAATCTTGATGGCCTCGACCTACCCGGCCAACGTGATTCAAGCGGCGCAGTGGTCCAAAGACAACCCCAAAATGGAAGGGGACGCCGCGATTCAGGCCGTTGCCAGCCAGCCCTGGGATCCCAGCGTAAAATCCCTGGTCGCGTTTCCTCAGCTTATGTCGCTGATGGGAGAGAATCCGCCGTGGGTACAAAATCTGGGGGATACGTTTCTCGCGCAGCCGAAAGATGTGATGGATTCGGTGCAACGGTTGCGCCTGCTGGCGCAGAAGACCGGCGCCTTGCAATCTACGCCTCAGCAGACGGTCACCACGGTAACGAAACCCGCACCGGCAAAAACCAGCACCACCGAGTCAACGTCAACCACCACGTCCGCACCGGCCCCGACGGTGATCAAAATTGAATCTGCCGACCCGCAGGTGGTTTACGTCCCCACCTATAATCCCAATACGGTTTACGGGACCTGGCCTAATACCGCCTATCCGCCAACCTATCTCCCGCCGTCACCCGGGGAGCAGTTTGGCAACAGCTTCGTCAACGGCTTAGGTTTCAGCCTGGGTGTCGCCACAACTTATGCCATCTTCAGCAATATCGACTGGGATGATGACGATGACTGGGACCATCATCATGACGGTGACTGGGATAATCACGGCGGCTACAACCGCAACGGTGATAACAACATCAATATTAACGTTGAGAACTTCAATAAAATCAGCGGACAACGTCTGACGGACGCCAACCGTACCTGGCAGCACAACCCGGCCTATCGGGAAGGTGTCCCCTACCCGACAAACCAGCTCAACACGCGTTTCCACTCCACCAACACGGCCACGGGGCTTAGTGCAACGCAACAACCGGTTAATCGCGATAGCCAGCGTCAGGCGGCGCTGAGCCAGATGGAGAAATCGACAGGTAAAACCTTCCCACAGACTGCTCGCCCGGGCACGAAAGCGGCGCAGCGACAGGCCTCAAGTGAACAGCTGAAACAGATTTCTCAGCGCAATAACTACCGTGGCTATGACACCAAACCGCAGACGGCGAAGCGGGCCACCACGCAGCAGCGAGAAAACCGCCAGACCACCGCGCAGAGACAAGAGAAACGGGTTCAGCCCTCTCAGCAACGTCCCTTCCAGCAGCGAAACAGTCAGCTCCGGGCCAATGCACTGAGCGGCAACGACAGCCGTTCCGCCAACTGGCAGGCGCAGCAGCAGCGTGGGGCGCAAAGCAGACACCTCGCCGCTCGTCAGCAGCAGCTACGCCCGGCAGCGGCTGGACGTGCTGAACACCGTGAATTCCGTCATCGCTAAGGGAGCCGACATGAAACGTAAATTACTCAGTGGAATGGTGTTGTTCATGGTCTCGGCGACCGTCATGGCGCAGCAATCCTTCAGCTCACCAGAACAGGCTACCAATGCGCTGGAAAGCGCCATCCGCGATCAAAACGAAAGCGCGATGAGCAACCTGCTCGGTGAGAACTGGCGCGACTTCCTGCCCCCTGAAGGCGTTGATCCTGACGCAGTCGATCGCTTTCTGCGCGACTGGAAAGTCCGTCATAACACCATTGTCGAAGGCGATAAAGCGCATCTGGTTGTCGGAGACAGCGGCTGGCAACTTCCCATTCCGGTGATCAAAACCGCCTCCGGCTGGCAGTTTGACATCAAAGAAGGCGCCGAGGAGATCCTGACCCGCGAAATTGGGCGCAACGAACTCGCCGCCATTGAAGCTCTGCATGCCTACGTGGATGCGCAGCAAAGCTATTTTGCGATGAACCAGAAATACGCGGAGAAGATTGTCAGCTCTGAAGGGAAGAAGGACGGTCTGTACTGGCCCGTCTCGCCCGGCGAAGCGCCAAGCCCGCTCGGTCCGGCGTTCAGTCCGAAAGAGCCGGGTGCGGGCTACCATGGCTATCGCTTCCGCATCCTGCCGGATAAAAATAGCTTTGCCATGGTTGCCTGGCCTGTCAGCTATGGTCAGACAGGCGTCATGAGCTTTGTGATAAACCAGGACGACAAGGTGTACCAGTCCGATCTCGGCAGCGATTCGGAGCAGAAGGCCCGGGCGCTGACCTCATACGCACCTGATAACACCTGGCAGCCTGTAGCCCCCTGAACGCCGCGCATAAAAAAAGCGGCCTCAGGCCGCTTTTTTTCATCTGAAGAAACTTATTTCTTCTTCGCTTTCGCGTTTGGCAGGTCAGTAATGCTACCTTCAAACACTTCAGCCGCCAGGCCCACGGACTCGTGCAGCGTCGGGTGCGCGTGGATGGTCAGCGCGATGTCTTCCGCGTCACAGCCCATTTCGATAGCCAGACCGATTTCACCCAGCAGCTCACCGCCGTTGGTACCGACAATCGCACCACCGATTACGCGGTGAGTCTCTTTGTCGAAGATCAGCTTGGTCATACCGTCTGCGCAGTCGGAAGCGATAGCACGGCCAGAAGCAGCCCACGGGAAGGTGGCGGTTTCGTAGCTGATGCCTTTCTCTTTCGCTTCTTTCTCGGTCAGACCGACCCATGCAACTTCTGGCTCGGTGTACGCGATAGATGGGATCACTTTCGGATCGAAGTAGTGCTTCATGCCGGCGATAACTTCAGCGGCAACGTGACCTTCGTGAACGCCTTTGTGCGCCAGCATTGGCTGACCGACGATGTCGCCGATAGCAAAGATGTGCGGCACGTTAGTACGCAGCTGTTTGTCAACGCGGATGAAGCCACGGTCGTCCACTTCCACGCCAGCTTTGCCCGCGTCGAGGTTTTTACCGTTCGGTACACGACCGATAGCCACCAGCACGGCGTCGTAACGCTGTGGTTCGGATGGGGCTTTTTTGCCTTCCATGGAAACGTAAATACCGTCTTCTTTCGCTTCAACGGCAGTCACTTTGGTTTCCAGCATCAGGTTAAACTTCTTGCTGATGCGCTTGGTGAAGACTTTAACGATGTCTTTGTCAGCAGCCGGGATAACCTGGTCGAACATTTCAACCACGTCAATGTCTGAACCCAGCGCATGGTACACGGTACCCATTTCCAGACCGATGATACCGCCGCCCATAACCAGCAGACGCTTAGGAACGGTTTTCAGCTCCAGGGCATCGGTGGAATCCCACACGCGTGGATCTTCATGTGGAATGAATGGCAGTTCGATTGGGCGAGAGCCTGCCGCGATGATCGCATTGTCGAAGTTGATAACGGTTTTGCCGTTTTCGCCTTCCACTTCCAGGGTGTTCGCACCGGTGAATTTACCCAGACCGTTAACCACTTTGACCTTACGGCCTTTCGCCATACCCGCCAGACCGCCGGTCAGCTGAGTGATAACTTTCTCTTTCCAGGTACGAATTTTGTCGATATCGGTTTTTGGCTCGCCGAAGACGATACCGTGTTCAGCCAGCGCTTTGGCTTCTTCGATAACCTTCGCTACGTGCAGCAGCGCTTTAGAAGGGATACAGCCGACGTTCAGACAAACACCGCCGAGGGTGCTGTAACGTTCTACGATGACGGTTTCCAGACCTAAATCCGCTGCACGAAATGCTGCGGAGTAACCTGCCGGGCCTGCCCCAAGTACTACGACCTGAGTTTTGATTTCTGTGCTCATCATGACCTCTTAGTTTATACCCGTCGTCCACCGGGTCGTTCTATCCGCCCGCAGTTTACAAAATTGTTAACAATTTTGAAACAACAAACGGCTCACGAATTGTCGCTTTCACCAATAACCTCATAAACACCATGAGATTATCAGAAAAAAGCCGGCCGACTGGCCGGCTTTTCGATTACATCACCAGGCGGCGAATGTCGCTCAGCATGTTGTTGATGATGGTGATGAAACGCGCACCATCAGCCCCGTCGATCACGCGGTGGTCGAAGGACAGAGAGATTGGCATCATCAGACGCGGCACGAACTCTTTGCCATTCCACACCGGCTCCATCGCGGACTTGGACACACCGAGGATAGCTACTTCCGGCGCGTTCACAATCGGCGCGAAGTGGGTGGTACCCAGGCCGCCGATGCTGGAGATAGTGAAGCAGCCGCCCTGCATTTCGCCGGCAGTCAGCTTACCATCACGCGCTTTCTTGGAGATGGTGGTCAGTTCACGAGACAGCTCGGTAATGCTCTTCTTGTTCACGTCCTTGAAGACCGGAACAACCAGACCATTTGGCGTATCTACCGCAACACCGATGTTGATGTATTTCTTCAGCGTCAGCTTCTGGCCGTCTTCGGACAGGGAGCTGTTGAAGCGTGGCATCTGCTCCAGAGCAGCGGCAACGGCTTTCATGATGAAGACCACTGGGGTGAATTTCACGTCCAGCTTACGCTTCTCGGCTTCGGCGTTCTGCTGTTTACGGAACGCTTCCAGATCGGTGATATCGGTTTTGTCGAAGTGGGTAACGTGCGGGATCATCACCCAGTTACGGCTCAGGTTCGCACCAGAGATTTTCTGGATACGGCCCAGCTCCACTTCTTCGATTTCGCCGAACTTGCTGAAGTCCACTTTCGGCCATGGCAGCATGCCCGGGATACCGCCGCCAGCGGCTGCAGCTGGTGCAGCTTCGGCGCGTTTCACCGCGTCTTTCACGTAGGCCTGAACGTCTTCGCGCAGGATACGACCCTTACGGCCGGTCCCTTTCACTTTCGCCAGGTTCACACCGAATTCGCGCGCCAGGCGACGAATCAGCGGGGTGGCGTGGACGTAAGCGTCGTTTTCAGCGAACTCTGATTTTTCTGCTTTTGCAGCAGGGGCAGCGGCTGGTTTAGCAGCCTGAGCCGGTGCAGCAGCCGGTGCTGGAGCAGCCGCGGCAGCAGGAGCTGCGGCAGGCGCAGCGCCTTCCACTTCGAAGACCATGATCAGGGAGCCGGTAGACACTTTGTCGCCGGTGCTGATTTTGATCTCTTTAACGGTACCGGCGAACGGCGCAGGCACTTCCATGGAAGCCTTGTCGCCTTCAACGGTGATCAGTGACTGTTCAGCGGCAACTTTATCGCCCACTTTTACCATCACTTCGGTGACTTCAACTTCGTCACCGCCGATGTCCGGTACGTTAACGTCTTTCGCGCCGCCAGCAGCGGCTGGTGCTGCGGCCGGAGCCGGAGCAGCGGCCTGTGCAGGCGCGGCAGCAGGTGCAGCACCCGCCACTTCGAAGACCATGATAAGCGACCCGGTAGACACTTTATCGCCGGTGTTGATCTTGATCTCTTTTACGGTACCGGCGAATGGCGCTGGTACTTCCATAGAGGCTTTGTCGCCTTCTACGGTGATCAGTGACTGCTCGGCCGCAACGGTATCGCCCACTTTCACCAGGATTTCAGTGACTTCAACTTCGTCACCGCCGATGTCAGGCACGTTCACTTCTTTCGCTGCCGCGGCAGCTGCTGGAGCAGCGGCGGCCGGAGCGGCTTCTTTCTTCTCTTCCTGCGCAGGTGCAGCAGCTGCTGCACCGTCGGCGGAATCGAAAATCATGATCAGTTTGCCAGTCTCGGTTTTATCGCCAACGGAGACTTTGATCTCTTTAACGATGCCAGCCTGAGGAGACGGGACTTCCATAGAGGCTTTGTCGCCTTCTACGGTGATCAGCGACTGTTCAGCTTCAACTTTGTCGCCCACTTTGACCAGGATCTCGGTGATTTCAACTTCATCAGCCCCGATGTCCGGTACATTGATTTCGATAGCCATTATTCTTTTACCTCTTACGCCAGACGCGGGTTAACTTTTTCTGCATCGATGTTGAATTTGGTAATTGCGTCCGCAACCACTTTCTTATCGATTTCGCCACGTTTAGCCAGTTCGCCCAGTGCTGCTACAACCACGTAAGAAGCATCTACTTCGAAGTGGTGACGCAGGTTTTCGCGGCTGTCAGAACGACCGAAGCCGTCAGTACCCAGAACGCGATAATCATCAGCTGGAACGTATGTACGAACCTGCTCAGCGAACAGTTTCATATAGTCAGTGGACGCCACCGCTGGCGCGTCGTTCATCACCTGAGCGATGTACGGAACGCGTGGGGTTTCCATTGGGTGCAGCATGTTCCAGCGCTCACAATCCTGGCCATCACGCGCCAGTTCGGTGAAGGAAGTCACAGAGTACACGTCGGAACCCACGCCGTAGTCTTTCGCCAGGATCTGCGCTGCTTCACGAACGTGACGCAGGATAGAACCGGAGCCCAGCAGCTGAACTTTACCTTTGCTACCTTCAATGGTTTCGAGTTTGTAGATACCTTTACGGATACCTTCCTCGGCACCTGCTGGCATTGCCGGCATGTGGTAGTTTTCGTTCAGGGTGGTGATGTAGTAGTAAATGTTCTCCTGCGCTTCACCGTACATGCGCTGCAGACCGTCATGCATGATGACAGCAACTTCGTACGCGTAAGACGGGTCGTAAGAGATACAGTTAGGAATAGTCAGAGACTGAATGTGGCTGTGGCCATCTTCGTGCTGCAGACCTTCACCGTTCAGAGTCGTACGTCCAGAAGTACCACCGATCAGGAAGCCGCGAGCCTGCTGGTCGCCTGCCTGCCAGCACAGGTCACCAATACGCTGGAACCCGAACATGGAGTAGTAAATGTAGAACGGAATCATCGGCAGGTTGTTGGTGCTGTATGAAGTCGCAGCAGCCAGCCAGGATGCGCCTGCGCCCAGCTCGTTGATACCTTCCTGCAGAATCTGACCTTTCTCGTCTTCTTTGTAGTATGCAACCTGCTCACGGTCCTGCGGGGTGTACTGCTGGCCGTTAGGGCTGTAGATACCGATCTGACGGAACAGACCTTCCATACCGAAAGTACGCGCTTCGTCGGCGATGATTGGCACCAGACGATCTTTGATCGACTTGTTCTTCAGCATCACGTTCAGGGCACGAACGAAAGCGATAGTGGTAGAGATCTCTTTGTTCTGCTCTTCCAGCAGCTGAGAGAAGTCTTCCAGCGCTGGCAGTTCCAGCTTCTCGGTGAAGTTAGGCTGACGAGCTGGCAGGTAGCCTTTCAGCGCCTGACGACGTTCGTGCAGGTACTTGTGCTCTTCAGAGCCTTCCGGGAAGGTGATGTAAGACAGGTTTTCTACCTGCTCATCGGTCACTGGAACGTTGAAACGGTCGCGGATATAGCGCACGCCGTCCATGTTCATTTTCTTAACCTGGTGAGCGATGTTTTTACCTTCTGCGGTATCACCCATGCCGTAACCTTTGATGGTGTGGGCCAGGATTACAGTCGCTTTACCTTTGGTTTCACGCGCTTTTTTCAGTGCAGCGTAAATTTTCTTCGGATCGTGACCACCTCGGTTCAGGGCCCAGATCTGCTCATCAGTCCAGTCGGCAACCAGCGCTGCAGTTTCTGGATATTTGCCGAAGAAGTGCTCACGCACGTAGGCACCGTCTTTGGATTTGAAGGTCTGATAATCGCCGTCAACGGTTTCGTTCATCAGCTGGATCAGTTTACCGCTGGTGTCTTTACGCAGCAGTTCGTCCCAACGGGAACCCCACATGACTTTGATCACGTTCCAGCCAGCACCTGCGAAGATGCCTTCCAGTTCGTTGATGATCTTGCCGTTACCGGTTACCGGACCATCCAGACGCTGCAGGTTACAGTTGATGATGAAGCACAGGTTGTCCAGCTTCTCACGGGTTGCGATGGTGATCGCACCTTTAGATTCTGGCTCATCCATTTCGCCGTCGCCCAGGAAGGCGTAAACGGTCTGCTCAGAGGTGTCTTTCAGACCACGGTGTTCCAGATACTTCAGGAATTTAGCCTGGTAGATCGCACCGATTGGGCCCAGACCCATAGATACGGTCGGGAACTGCCAGAATTCAGGCATCAGTTTAGGGTGCGGATAAGAAGACAGACCTTTACCGTGAACTTCCTGACGGAAGTTGTTCATCTGCTCTTCAGTCAGACGACCTTCCAGGAATGCACGTGCATAGATGCCCGGAGAGATGTGGCCCTGGAAGTACACCAGATCGCCGCCGTCTTTCTCGTTCGCTGCACGGAAGAAGTGGTTGAAGCACACTTCGTAAACGGTCGCAGAAGACTGGAAGGACGCCATGTGGCCACCCAGTTCCAGGTCTTTCTTGGACGCGCGCAGAACGGTCATGATGGCGTTCCAGCGGATTGCAGAACGGATACGACGTTCCAGATCCAGATTGCCCGGGTATTCCGGTTCGTCTTCAACGGCAATCGTGTTTACGTAGTTGCTAGCCCCTGCACCTGAAGCAACCTTCACGCCGCCTTTGCGAGCTTCAGAAAGCAGCTGATCAATCAGATACTGAGCGCGCTCAACACCTTCTTCACGGATGACCGATTCGATCGCCTGTAGCCAGTCGCGAGTTTCGATCGGATCCACGTCATTTTGGAGACGTTCTGACATGGGGGTATTCCTTATCTATCTAATACGTTGATTTGTCTGGAACCTGTCCCATTGTGCTCTTGGGCAAGAACACAATAAGACAGGTTCTGCGTTTAGTTGCCGCGCTCTAAAAGTACCTGGCGCTTAATCCTTTCGTTGCTGTATGCGGCGTAATGAACGTTCGCGACGCGATTGTTCACGGCTGCGGTCCAGCAAGATTTCCTCAATGAAAGCCAGGTGACGGTGCGACGCTTCGCGCGCCTGCTCCGGCTCCCCGGCCATTATCGCCTCGAATACTCGGGTGCGATGGTTGCTTACCAGCGGGAGCATCTCCCGACGGGCATACAACAATTCAAAATTCTGACGAACGTTCTGGGCCAGCATCGGCTCCATGCAGCGTAGCAGATGGAGGAGCACCACGTTGTGTGCCGCTTCGGTGACGGCGATTTGATACTGGACAACGGCGCTGGACTCGGCGTCTAAATCGCCGGACTGCTGTGCCCGTTCAATGGCCTGATGCAGTTCGCGGATACGCACGCGATCTTCATCAGTGCTGCGAAGGGCGGCATAATAGGCCGCAATACCTTCAAGCGCGTGACGGGTCTCAAGCAGGTCAAACTGGGATTCTGGGTGGTCAGAGAGAAGTTCTACCAGCGGATCGCTGAAGCTCTGCCACAGGCTGTTTTGCACAAAGGTTCCGCCGCCCTGGCGACGAAGCAGCAAGCCCTTTGCTTCGAGGCGTTGAATCGCCTCACGCAGAGAGGGACGTGAAACGTCGAACTGTTTTGCCAGCTCGCGTTCTGGCGGAAGTTTCTCACCCGGGCGCAGAGTCCCTTCGAGGATTAAAAACTCCAGCTGCTGCTCAATCACATCAGATAGTTTTGGTTGGCGAATTTTGCTGTAGGCCATATTCCCTGTCTTACGCCTTTTTGCCCGGAGTCAATTGGTCTTACCAATTTCTAGTTCGTATCGCTAAAGTAACAAAGTATTCACCTTCTGTCCATATTGGTTTTGATTGAAATCAGTAAACCCTGCACATTTTAACAACCTTACAGAAATAACGTTTCAGAAATGTAACTTTGCACAAATGAGTTGATTACTCCCAAAGAGGGAGTTTTAACCATAATGAAACGAGGGTTTTTGCAATCTGAAGCGATTCAACATGGCAAATAATGAAAATTCGCCCACTTAAGAAGCATTTCTATTCTATAGGTTGGGTTAGGAAGAATAAGCGGGCCGATTTACAAATGCTTTCTTTTTATTCAAGTCGTCAGCATCCCTTCATAAAGCAGGTGCATTCGCAGGCGCTTACCACTATTCTGGCGCTTACGGAAGTCATCTCCGCTTTTTTCGGTTTGTTTAACCGTAAAGAAATAAATACAGAATATGGACTTTCATAATTACACACGCACAGCGTGAACATAACAACCACACACGAGGTTTCAAATGGAAGCTCAACAGCACGGCGATCAGCTAAAGCGCGGACTTAAAAACCGCCATATACAGCTCATCGCACTGGGCGGTGCGATTGGTACCGGCCTGTTTCTGGGCAGCGCATCCGTTATCCAGTCAGCCGGTCCGGGTATTATTTTGGGTTATGCGATTGCGGGTTTCATTGCTTTTCTGATCATGCGCCAGCTTGGCGAAATGGTCGTTGAAGAGCCGGTCGCAGGCTCGTTCAGCCACTTTGCCTATAAATACTGGGGCAGCTTTGCGGGCTTCGCCTCCGGCTGGAACTACTGGGTGCTGTACGTTCTGGTTGCTATGGCCGAGCTGACCGCCGTCGGGAAGTACATTCAGTTCTGGTATCCGGAGATCCCCACCTGGGCGTCTGCTGCAGCCTTCTTCGTGATTATCAACGCCATTAACCTGACCAACGTAAAAGTATTCGGCGAGATGGAGTTCTGGTTTGCCATTATCAAAGTCATTGCCGTTGTGGCGATGATCATCTTCGGTGGCTGGCTGCTGTTCAGCGGCAACGGCGGCCCGCAGGCTACCGTGCGTAACCTCTGGGAACAGGGCGGCTTCCTGCCTCACGGCATGACCGGTCTGGTGATGATGATGGCGATCATCATGTTCTCCTTCGGCGGCCTGGAGCTGGTGGGTATTACCGCCGCCGAAGCCGATAACCCGGAGCAAAGCATTCCGAAAGCCACAAATCAGGTTATCTACCGTATTCTGATCTTCTATGTGGGCTCACTGGCCGTGCTGCTCTCCCTGTTGCCGTGGACGCGCGTGACCGCTGACACCAGCCCGTTTGTTCTCATCTTCCACGAGCTGGGCGATACCTTTGTCGCCAACGCCCTGAACATCGTGGTGCTGACCGCAGCGCTCTCCGTTTACAACAGCTGCGTATACTGCAACAGCCGTATGCTGTTCGGCCTGGCCCAGCAGGGCAACGCGCCGAAGATGCTGCTCAACGTGGATAAACGCGGCGTGCCGGTGAATACCATCATTGTTTCAGCCATCGTGACCGCGCTGTGCGTGCTGATTAACTACATGGCACCGGAATCGGCGTTTGGCCTGCTGATGGCGCTGGTAGTCTCCGCTCTGGTTATCAACTGGGCGATGATCAGCCTGGCGCACATGAAGTTCCGCCGCGCGAAACAGCAGCAGGGCGTCACCACGCGCTTCCCTGCCCTGCTCTATCCGCTGGGTAACTGGATTTGCCTGCTGTTTATGGCGGCCGTGCTGGTGATCATGCTGATCACGCCGGGCATGGCGATTTCCGTCTACCTGATCCCGGTCTGGATTGCGATCCTTGGCGTTGGCTATCTCTTCAGCCAGAAAAGCCGTAATGCCATGAAGGCGCACTAAACCTCTCGCCGCGGCACCTGTTTTTGAGGGTGCCGCGCGTTGTTACCTCCTTCACACTTTCACGCCAACAGCACATTTATCCATATCACCGCCCTGATACTGCAACGCATATATTCCTTTGCCAGCGAATAATTCTCCCCATACCGTAAACCGGAGAGCTGTCGATGGATAACAACAAACTGTCAGTAAAAGAAAAGATCGGCTATGGGATGGGCGACGCGGGATGCAACATCATCTTCGGCGCCATCATGCTGTTTGTTAACTATTTCTATACGGATATTTTTGGCCTGGCGCCTGCGCTGGTCGGCGTGCTGCTGCTGTCCGTCCGCGTGATTGACGCCGTAACGGACCCGATTATGGGGGCGATTGCCGACCGTACCCGCAGTAAATATGGCCGGTTTCGTCCATGGCTGCTGTGGATTGCGTTCCCCTACGCGCTGTTCAGCATTCTGATGTTCACCACCCCGGAGTGGAGCTATAACAGCAAAGTTATCTATGCGTTTGTCACCTACTTCCTGCTCTCGTTAACCTATACGGCCATCAACATCCCTTACTGCTCGTTAGGTGGAGTGATCACCAACGATCCAAAAGAGCGCGTGGCCTGCCAGTCATATCGCTTCGTGCTGGTCGGCATCGCCACGCTGCTGCTCTCCTTAACGCTGCTACCGATGGCCGACTGGTTTGGCGGGGATAACAAAGCCAAAGGCTACCAGATGGCGATGACCGTCCTGGCGCTGATTGGTACCTGTATGTTCCTGTTCTGCTTCGCCACCGTGCGCGAGCGCGTGCGTCCGGCAGTGCAGACCAACGACGAGCTGAAAAACGACCTGAAAGACGTGTGGAAAAACGACCAGTGGGTGCGCATTTTGCTGCTCACGCTGTGCAACGTCTGCCCGGGCTTTATCCGCATGGCTGCGACCATGTATTACGTCACCTGGGTGATGGGCCAGAGCACCCACTTCGCCACGCTGTTTATCAGCCTGGGCGTTGTCGGCATGATGCTTGGCAGCGTGCTGGCGAAAGTGCTGACCGACCGCTGGTGTAAGCTGAAGGTCTTCTTCTGGACCAATATCGTGCTGGCGGCATTCTCCTGCGCCTTCTATTTCTTCGACCCGAAAGCCACCGTTACCATCGTTGTGCTCTATTTCCTGCTTAACATCCTGCACCAGATCCCGTCTCCGCTGCACTGGTCGCTGATGGCCGACGTGGACGACTACGGCGAGTGGAAAACCGGGAAACGCATCACCGGGATCAGTTTCTCGGGTAACATCTTCTTCCTGAAACTGGGCCTGGCGATTGCCGGTGCGATGGTCGGCTTCCTGCTCTCCTGGTACGGTTATGACGCGGGCGCAAAAGCGCAAAGCGCGGATGCCATTAACGGGATCGTGCTGCTCTTTACCGTCATTCCGGGCATTGGATACTTAATTACCGCTGGGGTGGTACGTCTGCTGAAAGTGGACCGTGAGACCATGAAGCAGATCCAGTCCGATCTGGAAAAACGCCGCAACAATTACCGCGAGCTGAATGACTATCAGGAACTCAAAGCCGCTGAGACTAAATAAGGAAAGCCGCATGCATAACTGGCCAAACCCGTTTATCGAACAACGCGCCGACCCGTACATTTTACGCCATGAGGGACAGTACTATTTTATTGCCTCCGTGCCGCAGTACGACAGGCTGGCGATCCGCCGCGCAGACTCGCTGGAAGGACTACGCGACGCTGAAGAGGTGGTGGTCTGGCGCAAACCCGAGACCGGCCCGATGAGCCAGCTAATCTGGGCGCCAGAACTGCACCACGTTGACGGCAAGTGGTACATCTATTTTGCCGCGACGCACACCCAGGCGCTCGACGCGCTCGGGATGTTCCAGCACCGCATGTTTGCGATTGAGTGTGTGGACCGCGATCCGCTCAGCGGTACCTGGATCGAGAAAGGGCAAATCAACACCCCGTTCGACACCTTCGCCCTGGACGCCACCACCTTTGTTCATCAGGGCAAACGCTGGTACCTGTGGGCGCAAAAAGCCCCGGATATTTCCGGTAACTCTAACCTCTATCTGTGCGAAATGGAGAACCCGTGGACGCTGAAAGGCGAGCCGGTGATGCTCAGCAAGCCAGAATACGACTGGGAATGCCGTGGTTTCTGGGTCAACGAAGGTCCGGCGGTGCTGGTTCACGGCGATAAGCTGTTTATCAGCTACTCCGCCAGCGCCACCGATGAGAACTACTGCATGGGATTACTGTGGATAGACCTGAACGCAGATCCGCAAAACCCGGCAAACTGGCACAAATCCCCTCGCCCGGTTTTCGTCACCAGCTACGAGAACCGCCAGTACGGGCCAGGCCACAACAGCTTTACGCAAACGCCGGAAGGGGAAGATGTATTGGTATACCACGCAAGAATTTACACCGAAATTGAAGGCGATCCGCTTTACGATCCGAACCGTCATACCCGCCTGAAGCTTGTCCGCTGGGACGAAAACGGGATGCCTGATTTCGGCATCCCGCCTGCGGATACGTTATAGCCTCTGCGGCGCGCTGGGTTACACCAGCGTGCCGTAAATCGTCAGCAGCGCCACAATCACCACCACCACAAACGAGGTTTTCTTCGCCATGGAGACGGCGGCTTTTGGCGTTTCGATCTTGTCGGTATGCGGTTCGCGCGCCAGCGAGAACTGCGCCAGGCGCGTCAACACCTGGTACTGGGACGTATGGCGGTCCCCAAGAGAAGCGAACCATGCGGGCAGCGCTTTTTCACCGTGCCCAATTAAGGCGTACACCACGCCCACCAGACGCACCGGGAGCCAGTCGAGCACGTGCAGGATGGCATCAATGCCGGACAGCAAACGCTCATGCGGCGTCAGATAACGGGCAAGCCAGGTCTGCCAGGCGCGCAGGAACGAATAGCCCATCAGCAGTACCGGCCCCCACGGGCCGCCCACCACAAACCAGAACAGCGGAGCAAGGTAGTAGCGGAAGTTAATCCACAGCAGCGCGTTTTGCAGCTCGAGCATGAACTCGCGCTCGTCGCAGTCCGGCGGCACGCCGTGGATCATCGTCAGCTCGCTCGCCATCGCGCCGCGCGCGTGGGCATCGTCACGGGAGGCGGCTTTCAGGTAGGCGTGATAGTGCAAACGCACCTTGCCCGCACCAATGCACAGCACGCCGAGCAGGATCCACACCACCAGCAGCGGCACGTTGAAAAAGAGTCCGTACAGCGAGCGCAGCAGCAGGAAGGTAATAAGCATGACGCCCGCCATCATCAGCAGCGTGCGCAGCATGGAAAAGTGCTTGATGCGGCGGAATAACACCTCCAGCCGGTGATCCAGTTGCCAGTGCTCGCCGAGCTTGAACAGGCGTTCAGCGATGATAACCAGCAGCATGGTAAACAACGTCATGGTATCTCCTTATTCTGACGACGCGGCAAGCATGGCGCGAAACCGCGGCCAGTCAAATGCCGGGCCGGGATCGGTTTTTCTCGCCGGAGCGATATCGCTGTGCCCGGTAATATTGTCGGCGATTGCCGGGTAGAGTCCGATAAGCGTGTGGGTAATAGCAACCAGCTGCTGATACTGGGCATCGGTGTAGGGGGTAGTATCCGTGCCTTCCAGCTCAATCCCAATCGAGAAATCGTTGCACCGTTCGCGCCCGTGATACATCGATACCCCGGCATGCCAGGCGCGCTTATCAAAAGGAACATACTGAACCACCTCACCATCACGCCGAATCAGGCAGTGAGCCGACACGCGCAGATGCGCAATCTCAGCGAAGAAGGGATGAGCATTGGGATCTATCGTTCCCGTGAATAACGCATCGATCCACGGGCCGCCAAACTCACCCGGCGGGAGGCTAATATTATGAACCACCAGCAGTGTGGGCTTTTCATCCTCCGGGCGGCAGTCGTGGTGCGGCGAGGGCACATGCCGCGCATCCACCAGCCATCCGTTTTCTAACAACATGCTGGAACTCCTTCTGTATGGTGCAATGACTCGGTTCAGAGTAGCATGTTTCAATATTATGATTCGTTACCAATTTGGAGTTTTATCATGCCGCCTCGCCGCTACAACCCCGACCACCGACGTGAAGCGCTTCTGGAACGTATTAATATGGATATTCCGGCAAGCGTCGCCCATGCGTTGAAAGAAGACCTGGGGGGTGACGTTAACGCCGATAAAGATATTACCGCACAATTGTTGCCAAAAGAGACACGCTCGCACGCGGTCATTATCACCCGTGAGGAGGGCGTTTTCTGCGGCAAGCGTTGGGTTGAAGAGGTCTTTACTCAGCTGGCGGGTGACGATGTACAGGTGACATGGCACGTTGATGATGGTGATGCAGTGACCGCCAATCAGCCGCTGTTCGAGCTGGACGGTCCTTCCCGCGTATTACTGACCGGCGAGCGTACCGCGCTCAATTTTGTCCAAACGCTCTCTGGCGTCGCCAGTGAAGTGCGCCGCTACGTTGACCTGCTGGCCGGCACCCGTACCCAGCTGCTTGATACCCGCAAAACGCTGCCGGGCCTGCGCACTGCGCTGAAGTACGCGGTGCTCTGCGGCGGCGGCGCAAACCATCGTCTGGGCTTATCCGATGCTTTCCTGATTAAAGAGAACCACATTATCGCTTCTGGCTCCGTGCGTCAGGCGGTGGAAAAGGCCTTCTGGCTGCATCCGGATGTGCCGGTTGAGGTGGAAGTTGAAAGCCTGGAAGAGCTGGAGCAGGCGATCAAGGCCGGGGCCGATATCATCATGCTCGATAACTTCGAGACGGAGCAGATGCGCGAGGCGGTGAAACTGACCAACGGCCGGGCCCAGCTTGAAGTGTCCGGAAACGTCACTTTCGAGACGATCCGTGAGTTCGCCGAAACCGGCGTGGATTACATCTCCGTTGGCGCGCTGACCAAGCACGTTCGCGCCCTCGATCTCTCAATGCGCTTCAAATAACGCACGCTCCCCTCTCTGTCCGGAGAGGGGAATTTCAGCCTCGCTCGCAAATCCATTGTCCTTCTCTGCAACACGGAATGAATTCTCTGAAGCTCCTTTCTCGTTCTCTTTTTTGCCCCTCGTTTCTGCCCTGTCCCGCTGACAAAGTAGAGCCACTTTGCATAAGGAGCAGATATGGACAGACAACAAGGATTCACACTCATTGAGCTGATGGTGGTCATTGGCATCATTGCGATTCTGAGCGCCATCGGCGTTCCCGCCTATCAGAACTACCTGCGTAAAGCAGCCCTCACCGATATGCTGCAAACTTTCGTTCCCTATCGCACTGCCATTGAGCTTTGCGCGCTCGATCGCGGCGGCGTGGAAAGCTGCGATGCCGGCAGTAACGGTATTCCCTCTCCTGCCACGACGCGTTACGTTTCAGGAATGAGCGTGGCGAAAGGGATCGTGACCTTAACAGGCCAGGAGAGCCTGAACGGGCTGACGGTAACCATGACGCCGCAGTGGAGCAACGGCAATGGCATGACGGGCTGGACGCGTGACTGCAATATCAGTGCTGACAGCGCGCTTAAGCAGGCCTGCGAAGACGTCTTCCGCTTCGACACTAACTAAGGAGCGGATAATGAACACCGATCAACTCGTGGCGCTTTGTCTTCGCCACCATGCCCTGCTGCTCACCAGCGACAGCGACATGATTAGCATCGCCGTCGTGGGAACCCCCGCGCCTGAACTGATGGAGGCCCTGCGCTTCGCGACCCAGAAGCGGATTGATATCGAATGCTGGAGCGCTGAACGCATGGAAAAGCACCGGCAGTTAACCGCGCAATCGCATCTGCCCGTCGTTTCGCAACCCCACTCCGCGGTGGACATCCTCAACCATACGCTGCAGCAGGCAGTAAACCAGCGCGCGTCTGACATCCATATCGAACCAATGGAGCACGCGTGCCAGATCCGCTTACGTATCGACGGGGTACTTTATCCGCAGCCTCCCCTTTCCGCCGCGCTGGCGACGATGCTCAGCGCCCGGTTAAAAGTGCTGGGTAATCTGGATATTGCGGAACGACGCTTGCCGCAGGACGGTCAGTTTACGATTGAGCTGACAAACGAGCCGGTCTCGTTTCGTATCGCCACGCTTCCCTGCAACGGCGGTGAGAAAATTGTGCTGCGTTTGCTACATCAGGTTCAGCAGGCGCTGGAGCCGAACGCGCTTGGCATGAGCGCTAAACAGCTGGCCTGTTTTAATGAGGTACTCCACCAGCCTCAGGGGCTAATTCTGGTCACCGGCCCGACGGGCAGCGGCAAAACCGTAACGCTCTACAGCGCGCTGCAGGCGCGTAACACCCCTGACGTCAACATCTGCAGCGTGGAGGATCCCATCGAGATCCCGCTTGCGGGGTTAAATCAGACGCAGGTTAACCCCCGCGCGGGCTTAACATTCCAGAGCGTACTGAGAGCGCTGCTCCGTCAGGATCCGGACATCATTATGGTCGGGGAAATTCGCGATGGTGAAACGGCAGAAATTGCCATTAAAGCCGCGCAGACCGGGCATCTCGTTTTGTCGACGCTGCACACCAACTCGACGACGGAAACCCTCATTCGTCTGGAGCAGATGGGCGTGGCGCGCTGGATGATCTCTTCCGCGCTTTCGATGGTGATTGCCCAGCGGCTGGTTCGGCGCCTTTGCCCGCACTGCCGACAGAAAACAGGGGAGCATACGGACCTGCCGCGCTCGGTTTGGCCGCGGCAACTTCCTCGCTGGCAGCCTGCAGGCTGCGATCGTTGTTATCACGGTTTTTACGGGCGCGTGGCCATTTTTGAAGTACTTGAGATCGATAATCCCCTGCGCCAGGCTATTGCCAGCGGGGCAGGCACCGAGGTGATTGAAGCCAGCGCCCGACAGGCTGGCCTCATCTCGCTGTTTGAACACGGCTGCATGGCCGTTGAACAAGGGATGACCACGCTTGAAGAGTTAGTGCGTGTTCTGGGTATGCCCGATGGCTGCTAATCAACTCTGGCGCTGGCGAGCAATCTCCGCTGAAGGAGAACCCCGAAACGGGGTTCTCTGGGCCACCGACCGCAACGCAGCCTTCACCAGGCTGATGCGTAACGACCTCCATCCTCTGGCCCTGACCCGATGCGCTCAAAGGCACCGCTGGCGTCCACATCACTGCTACGAGATGTTTCGTCAGCTCGCAACGCTCCTGCAGGCCGGGCTGACGCTCGCGCATAGTCTGCAAATGCTGGCAGACCAACATCCAGTAGAACCGTGGCGGGGGCTACTGCAAAACGTTGCCGATGAACTCAGTGAAGGCTGTCCTTTTTCTGAGGCGCTCAAAAGGTGGCCAGCGGTCTTTAGCCCACTGCATATCTCAATGGTGAAAACCGGAGAGCTTACGGGGAAGCTTGAAGCGTGCTGCCGAGAGCTTGCAGAGCAGCAAAAAGCGCAGCACCAGCTCAGCGCGAAGGTGAAAAAAGCGCTGCGCTACCCGGCGATCGTCCTGACGCTGGCCGTGCTCGTCGTGCTGGCAATGGTCACCCTGGTTTTGCCCGAATTTGCCGCGATCTACAAAACCTTTAATACCCCGCTTCCGGCGCTGACGCGAATTGTTATGGGGATAGCCGCGTTTATGCAGTCATATGCCCTTGCGCTGTTCGCGATGCTGCTTGTTCCCGTAACCGCAGCCTGGCCTCTGCGACGCCATCCTCGCTGGCAGCGTATTCTGCTAAGTTTTCCCGTAATGGGCGCGCTGGCGAGAGGGCAAAAGCTGGGGCAGATTTTCACCGTGCTGTCGCTCACGCAGCAGGCGGGCATTGCATTCTTACAGGGGCTTGAAAGTGCAGAAGAGACTGTTGAAAGCCGGTACTGGCAGGGAATACTCCGCAGCATACGCGAGAACATTGAAAAAGGTCTCCCCGTCTGGTCGTCCTTTCAGAAGGCGGCAATGTTTACCCCGCTCTGTATTCAGCTTTTACGAACCGGTGAGATGTCAGGTTCGCTGGACGTCATGCTGGCAAACCTTGCTCGCCATCACACGGAACAGACCTTTCAACGGGCAGACAACCTGGCGGCGCTTCTGGAGCCACTGCTCCTGGTTGTTACGGGGGTTATCATCGGCACGCTGGTGGTGGCAATGTATCTGCCGATTTTCCATCTGGGTGATGCGATGAGCGCGGGGTAGTGCAGCAGCGCTGGCGCACAAGCATGCGCCAGCGAAAGCCATTACAGGCTATTGAAAACGCGGTTTTCCTGCTCCTGAACGCGAATAAACGTCGTGCGTTTCGTCAGCTCTTTCAGGCGGGATGCACCCACGTAGGTACAGGCTGAGCGCAGGCCGCCCAGGATGTCGCGCGCGGTGTTTTCAACCGGGCCGCGCAGAGGCAGCTTCACGGTTTTGCCTTCTGCCGCACGGTATTTTGCCACGCCACCGACGTGGCGGGTCATCGCGGATTCAGAGCTCATACCGTAGAACAGCATGAACTTCTCGCCGTTCTCTTCCACCACGGTGCCGCCGCTCTCTTCGTGGCCTGCCAGCATACCGCCGAGCATCACGAAGTCCGCGCCGCCGCCAAAGGCCTTTGCGACATCGCCCGGCATGGTGCAACCGCCGTCGCTGATGATCTGGCCGCCCAGGCCGTGCGCCGCGTCGGCACATTCAATGACCGCGGAAAGCTGCGGATAACCAACTCCGGTCTTCACGCGCGTGGTGCATACAGAGCCCGGGCCAATGCCCACTTTCACGATGTCGGCACCGGAGAGGATCAGCTCTTCACACATTTCACCGGTCACCACGTTGCCCGCAATGATGGTTTTGGTCGGCCACGCTTCGCGCGCCTTGCTGACGAACTGGACGAAATGCTCGGAGTAACCGTTCGCCACATCAATACAAACGAAGCTAAGCGCCGGGTTGGCATTCAGGATCTGTTTGGTTTTCTCGAAATCGGCATCGGAAGTACCGGTGGAAACCATCACGTGCTTCACCACGTCAGCAGAGGCTGACGCAACAAACGCATTCCACTCTTCAGGAGTGTAGTGCTTGTGGACTGCAGTAAGAATATCGAACTGAGCCAGCGCCGTTGCCATCTCAAAGGTACCGACTGTATCCATGTTGGCAGCAATGATTGGCACGCCAGACCATGTCTGACCGGAATGCTTAAAGGTGAATTGACGTTCGAGTTCAACGTCTGAGCGACTTTTCAGTGTAGAGCGTTTAGGGCGGATAAGAACGTCTTTGAAACCTAACTTCAGATCTTCTTCGATACGCATGTGCGGATTCCTGGGGTTAGAGGCAAATATGTTAAAAGCACAACTCCAGTGACGCTATCATACGCACTAATACCTGCTCCGCAAGACTGCGAAATTCTCTTTTTTTACGCTACAATCCTATAAATTTACCTGGTAAAAAGCCGGTAAAGAGAATCAAACAATTACTGTCGCACGTTTGTTTTTTAAGCAACTGATTTCCATAATGAATAATTCCCAGGATTTGATTTAATGGGGTATATCGTCGCAGTAACCGGCGGCATCGGTAGTGGCAAAAGTACCGTTGCGGACGCGTTTTCTCGTCTCGGCATCGCGATTATTGATGCTGATATTATTGCCCGTCAGGTGGTAGAGCCCAATACACCCGCGCTAAAGGCCATCGCCGACCATTTCGGTCAGGCAATCATCAATGCCGATGGCACACTGAACCGCCGTCAGCTTCGCGAATATATTTTTTCCGATTCTGCGGAAAAAGCCTGGCTTAATGCCCTGCTCCACCCCATTATCCACCAGGAAACTCAGCGTCAGATAGCCGCAGCCCGCTCGCCCTATGTCCTGTGGGTGGTTCCGCTCCTGGTAGAAAATCAGCTGCATAAGAAAGCCAATCGGGTATTGGTGATTGATGTCACACCCGAGACGCAAATCCAGCGAACCATGACGCGCGACCACGTCTCGCGTGAACATGCTGAACAAATTCTTGCCGCTCAGGCCACTCGCGCTCAGCGCCTTGCCGTTGCGGATGATGTTATTGATAATAACGGCGCACCAGATGCCATTGCATCGGATGTTGCCCGCCTGCACGAGCAGTATCTAACCTTCGCCGCGCAGGCCGTTGCACAGGAAAAACCATAATGTCGACTCACATCCTTTTTGAGCACCCGCTCAATGAAAAAATGCGTACCTGGCTGCGCATTGAATTTCTCATCCAACAGCTTTCACAACATCTGCCTGTTAACGATCATGCCACGGCGTTGCACTTCTTTCGCAACGTAGGCGATCTGCTGGATGTGATTGAACGTGGCGATGTCCGCACGGAGCTGTTGAAAGAGCTGGAGCGCCAGCAGCGTAAATTACAGGCCTGGGCCGAAGTACCGGGCGTGGATCAAAGTCGAATTGACGCCTTACGCCAGCAGTTGAAAAACAGCAGCACGACGCTGATGGCCGCGCCGCGCGTTGGGCAATATTTACGAGAAGACCGTTTGATAGCGCTGGTGCGCCAGCGCCTGAGCATACCGGGCGGTTGCTGTAGCTTTGATCTGCCAACGCTGCATATGTGGCTGCATATGCCGCAGGAACAGCGCGATCGCCAGGTAAACAGCTGGCTGGGTAGCCTGGAGCCGATGAATCAGACGCTATCGCTGATCCTCGATCTTGTGCGTAACTCTGCCCCGTTCCGCAAGCAAACCAGTCTCAACGGTTTTTATCAGGACAACGGCGATGACGCCGATCTTCTGCGTCTAAATTTGTCTCTTGGCGAGCAGCTTTATCCACAAATTTCCGGGCATAAAAGCCGTTTCGCGATCCGCTTTATGCCGCTGGACAGTGAAAATGGCACCGTGCCGGAACGCCTCGATTTTGAACTGGCCTGTTGTTAAGGAGTGCCAATGTCTGACGTCACCACCGTAAACTGCCCAACCTGTGGGAAAACTGTCGTCTGGGGAGAAGTGAGTCCGTTTCGCCCGTTCTGCTGCAAGCGCTGTCAGCTCATTGATCTGGGCGAATGGGCGGCGGAAGAGAAACGAATTCCGAGCGAAGGCGACCTCTCGGATAGCGATGACTGGAGCGAAAGCCAGCAGTAACGTTCAAAGCCTGCTGGCGATTCGTTCGGCAGGCCTACATGTTTGTCGCTAAGCGGCGGATCACAGGCTCATTGGCTGGCGGGAATTTGTCGGCATCACTGACCTGAAGTTCCACCCAGTTACCCGGCTGTCCCTCTTTTCCCCAGGGTTCACCTTCCCAGCTTTCCACCAGCCAGAACCACAGCGTGATGTGCCTGTCGGGAAACTGATACTCCAGCTTATCGAACAGCGTGGCGCCAAGCGGGGTAATCCCCACCTCTTCCTGCAGCTCACGCACCAGCGCCTCTTCCGGCGTTTCTCCTGATTCGATTTTCCCGCCCGGAAACTCCCACTTGTTCGCCATATGGGCGTCAGCAGCGCGCTGGGTGATGAAGATTTGGTTTTGCGGGTTGCGAATAATCCCGACGGCAATTTGCAGTATTTTCATAGCGTCACTTCCATAAAAAAGGCGCAGATATCTGCGCCTTTTCAGTTAGTTATGTTCTTAGCTCAGGCGGCCGTGGCACGCCTTGTATTTTTTACCGGAACCACACGGGCACGGATCGTTACGACCGACTTTACGATCGCCGGTCTGCGCGGCGATCGCTGCTGCGGCTTCGCTTTCGTCAGTCTGGTGGCTCAGCTGCTGCATCTGCGCCAGACGCTCAGCTTCTTCACGACGCTGCTGCTCCATCGCTTCCACTTCTTCCGGCATGCGCACCTGAACCTTGCTCAGGGTGCTGATCACTTCGTACTTCAGTGACTCCAGCATAGAGGCAAACATGGAGAAGGATTCACGCTTGTACTCCTGCTTCGGATCTTTCTGCGCATAGCCGCGCAGGTGGATACCCTGACGCAGGTAGTCCATCGCCGCCAGGTGCTCTTTCCACAGGGAGTCCAGCGTCTGCAGCATCACGCCTTTTTCGAAGTGACGCATCATCTCAGCGCCAACCACTTCTTCCTTACGCTTATAAACCTCCAGCGCGGTTTCAAAGATACGTTCGCGCAGGGTCTCTTCATGCAGCTCAGGCTCTTTATCCAGCCACTCTTTGATTGGCAGATCGAGATCGAAGTCGTTTTTCAGACGTTCCTGCAGGCCTTCAACGTCCCACATCTCTTCCAGAGACTGCGGTGGAATATGCGCGTCGATGGTGGCTTTGAACACATCTTCGCGGATGCTGTTGATGGTTTCGCTCACGTCGGACACGTCCAGCAGTTCGTTACGCTGGGTGTAGATCGCGCGACGCTGATCGTTGGCCACGTCATCATATTCCAGCAGCTGCTTACGAATATCGAAGTTGCGGCTTTCCACTTTACGCTGGGCGTTAGCGATCGCTTTAGTCACCCATGGGTGCTCAATGGCTTCACCAGGCTTCATGCCCAGCTTACGCATCATGCCGGACACGCGGTCGGAGGCGAAAATACGCATCAGCGCATCTTCCATAGACAGGTAGAAGCGGGAAGAACCGGCATCACCTTGACGGCCCGCACGGCCACGCAGCTGGTTGTCGATACGACGAGATTCGTGACGCTCGGTACCGATGATGTGCAGACCACCGGATGCCAGCACCGCGTCGTGACGCACCTGCCAGTCGGCTTTGATCTGCTCGATCTGCTCTGGCGTTGGGTTTTCCAGCTCTGCGACTTCAGCCTGCCAGCTACCGCCGAGCATAATATCGGTACCACGACCCGCCATGTTGGTGGCGATGGTCACCGCTCCCGGATAGCCCGCCTGAGCAACAATGTCCGCTTCTTTAGCGTGGAACTTGGCGTTCAGAACGTTGTGCTTGATGCCTGCTTTGGTCAGCTCATTGGAAACCACCTCGGATTTCTCGATGGAGATGGTCCCCACCAGAACCGGCTGACCATTGGCAGTACGGTCGCGAATATCTTCGATGATCGCCTGAATTTTTTCCGCTTCGGTCATGTACACCAGGTCCGGCATATCCTTACGGATCATTGGACGGTTGGTTGGCACAACCACGGTATCCAGCTTGTAGATGGAGCTGAATTCAAACGCTTCGGTATCTGCGGTACCGGTCATCCCCGCCAGCTTCTCATACAGACGGAAGTAGTTCTGGAAGGTGATGGATGCCAGCGTCTGGTTTTCGTTCTGGATATCCACGCCTTCTTTCGCTTCAACGGCCTGATGCAGACCATCAGACCAGCGACGACCCTGCATGGTACGGCCGGTGTGTTCATCGACAATGATGACTTCGCCGTCTTTCACGATGTAGTCAACGTCGCGGGTGAACAGCGCGTGGGCGCGCAGCGCGGCGGTCACGTGGTGCATCAGCATGATGTTGCTCGGAGAGTACAGAGACTCACCTTCTTCCATAATGCCTTCAGCCACCAGCAGCTCTTCGATTTTCACCAGACCGCGTTCGGTCAGGTTCACCTGGCGCGCTTTTTCATCTACGGAGAAGTGGCCTTCACCCTGGAAGGTATCGGAGTCTTCTTTCTCCTGACGCAGCAGGTGTGGAATGATTTTGTCGACTTTACGGTACATGTCAGAGCTGTCTTCGGCCGGGCCGGAGATGATCAGCGGGGTACGCGCTTCATCGATCAGAATGGAGTCAACCTCATCCACCAGCGCATAGTGCAGCTTACGCTGGACGCGCTCTTCCGGGCTGAACGCCATGTTGTCGCGCAGGTAGTCGAAGCCGTATTCGTTGTTGGTGCCGTAGGTGATGTCTGCGTTGTAGGCTTCGCGCTTGGCGGGTGCCGGCAGTCCGGACATGTTGATGCCGACGGTCATGCCGAGGAATTCGAACAGCGGACGGTTGTTTTCGGCATCACGCTGGGCCAGATAGTCGTTGACGGTAACGACGTGAACGCCTTTACCGGTCAGTGCATTCAGGTAAGCCGGCAGCGTTGCGGTCAGGGTTTTACCTTCACCGGTACGCATTTCCGCGATGCAGCGTTCGTTAAGCACCATACCGCCCAGCAATTGAACGTCGAAGTGACGCATGCCGAACACACGTTTACTCGCTTCACGCACAACGGCGAAAGCTTCCGGGATCAGGCTTTCTAAGGTTTCACCTTTTTCCAGACGCGCACGGAATTCCGCCGTTTTCGCTTTCAGCTCATCATCAGAGAGCTTCTCCATCGCCGGTTCCATACCGTTGATGACGGCAACAGCTTTGCGCATACGGCGCAGGGTACGATCGTTACGACTACCAAAAACTTTGGTTAATAATTTGATTAGCATAATAAATTCTCAAACGCCCCAGACGGGCAGATAAATTAAGGTATTGAAAAAGGTTAATTTAGCTGAGGCGTTGAGGCCCGGCACGGATGCCGTGAACCTGGCTAATCCATGTCGAAACGGAGAATGATACAGGAGGAACAAACCAGGTTTGCGCCGTCTGACTCACGGTCACGGGCGGCTGGTTATCCTGCGTCAGAAGCGCATTAAGCGTATCGAGCAGGGCAAGATGCTGAGCCTGAACCGGCAGCGACTCTTCAGCAACAGGCATCGTCTGCGGCGCCATCGCGAACGACAGATGACGAATAACCGTGCGGATGGCGTGCTGCTGCCAGTAATCAACGGAGAAATTAGGACGACGGCTGGCTTCAAGCCACGCGAGATTAGTAAAGTTAACCCGCGTCGAGAGATCGTGTTTAGTTGTCGTGGAACGTGCTGGCGTCGCCGCTTCCGCACTGTTACTGAGCGCAGGCAAGCCGAAACTCGCCGCGACCATCCCTAATAAGAGATGCGGCCAGAAGTAACGTCTGCCAAATTGTCGCCAGCGCGTCAGTATTCCGCTCACTTGCTCCACCACATTCGCCCGCCAGTGCAGGCTGAGTTCAGTTATTCTTTTTTAGCGCCCAGATATTACCACTAAAGCCAATACGCAGCAGCAGGAATGACACCTTGCAGCAGGTAAAAACGGTCAATAATGCAGCGAACACACCGTTATTCGGCACCCGACAATGGCCAGGGAGTAGAGGGGCAAATCAAAGAAGGGCAGAAATAAAAACGACTGGCTTCCCTGGTCGGAGAGAGTACCAGGTGAACCAGTCGCTTTTCTTACGAAACGGCGTTAACCGTTACGCCAGGACCATAGTCGGTGCTTTGAACGCCAGCGGCAGTTCCGCTTCGTCTTCAAAGGTCACATATTCCCAGGCTTCCTGTTTTGCCAGGACGGCCTGCAACAATTTGTTGTTCAGTGCATGACCGGATTTGAACGCGGTAAATGCACCAATGATGTTGTGACCACACATGAACAGGTCGCCGATCGCATCCAGCATTTTGTGACGAACGAATTCATCTTCAAAACGCAGGCCGTCTTCGTTCAGTACGCGATAATCGTCAACAACGATGGCACAATCGAAGCTGCCGCCCAGGCACAGGCCGCGGGACTGCAGATATTCGATATCACGCATGAAGCCAAACGTACGTGCGCGGCTGATCTGGCGCATAAACGCATCAGCAGAGAAGTTCATCGCGTAGCGCTGAGTGCTGGAGTCAATCGCCGGATGGTTAAAGTCGATGGTAAAGTCCAACGAGAAACCATTGTACGGTTTGAATTCAGCCCACTTGTCGCCATCTTCGACGCGAACGGTCTCTTTGATGCGAACAAATTTCTTCGCACAGTTCAGTTCTTCGATGCCGGCATCCAGCAACAGATAAACGAACGGCGCAGCACTACCATCCATAATCGGGATTTCTGGCGCATCGACTTCAACAATAATGTTGTCGATACCCAGACCCGCCAGGGCGGCGTTCAGGTGCTCTACGGTAGAAATCCGCACGTCATGCTCGTTCACCAGACAAGTACAGAGCATTGTATCACGCACAGATTTGGCATCGGCCGGAAAATCTACCGGTGGATTCAAGTCGGTGCGACGATAGATGACCCCGGTATTGGCCGGCGCAGGGCGTAACGTCAGTGTGACTTTCTTGCCGGTATGTAAACCGACACCCGTCGCCTGAACGATACGTTTAAGTGTCCTTTGTTTGATCATCGTATAATCTCGCCAAATTAACTATCCAACCGAGAGTGTATATCACTAACGGTGGGCCAGTTTAGCACAAAGAGCGCAAATCCCCAAATTCCAGCCAATTCTTAGTCAGCTTGCTTACGCAGGAACGCCGGGATGTCCAGATAATCTGGCTCTTTTGCCGTTTGCGGCGTTGGGTCGTTCACCACTTTCGCGGCCGGTTTTTGCTCCTGAGTCAGAGGAGACATACCGTGCTGCTGGTAACGATCCATTACCGGTTGCTGAGTCTGCTTGTTGGTCACGAGGGTGATCTCAGGACGCTTGTCCATACCGATACCGGTCGCAACAACGGTAACACGCAGCTCGTCGTTCATTTCCGGGTCAAGGGAAGTACCGATTACCACGGTCGCGTTGTCAGAAGCGAACGCGCGGATGGTATTACCCACGGTTTCGAACTCATCCAGACGCAGGTCAAAGCCAGCGGTAATGTTGACCAGCACGCCGCGCGCACCGGACAGATCGATATCTTCCAGCAGTGGAGAAGAGATAGCCATTTCAGCCGCTTCTTCCGCACGGTCTTCGCCGCTCGCCACGCCAGAGCCCATCATCGCGTAGCCCATTTCGGACATCACGGTGCGAACGTCTGCAAAGTCAACGTTCATCAGGCCAGGACGGGTAATCAGTTCTGCGATACCCTGGACCGCGCCTTTCAGCACGTCGTTTGCTGCGCCGAAGGCGTCAAGCAGGGAGATACCACGACCCAGAACTTTCAGCAGCTTGTCGTTCGGGATGGTGATCAGCGAGTCCACATGCTTGGACAGCTCGGTGATACCCTGCTCCGCGAAGGCCATACGCTTTTTGCCTTCGAAGTTGAAAGGCTTGGTCACGACAGCAACGGTCAGGATACCTAAATCTTTAGCTACTTCAGCGACAACAGGTGCTGCACCGGTACCGGTACCGCCGCCCATGCCTGCTGCGATGAAGACCATGTCCGCACCTTCCAGTGCAGCACGCAGGGCTTCACGATCTTCTTCAGCCGCGTTGCGACCGACTTCCGGGTTAGCCCCAGCGCCCAGCCCTTTGGTGATGCCACCGCCGATCTGGATAGTCTGGCCAACTGCCGTTTTACGCAGTGCCTGCGCATCGGTGTTAACTGCGAAGAATTCAACACCTTCAATGCGTTCACGCACCATATGCTCTACGGCGTTACCGCCGCCGCCACCGACGCCGATGACTTTAATCACCGCGTCGTTGGTCAGTTCCATAGGTTCAAACATAATTTCTCTCTCCGTTGTGCCTGTCGCCCGAGACCGCTAATTCTCTCCGGTCTCTTTAAAAAATTAAAACTCTTTTCGCAGCCAGTTGTTCAGTCGTTTGACCCACGACCCCACTGAGACGCGTTTTTCCACTTCCGCTTCACCACTGAGATGAGATTCCTTCCCGTAGTGAAGCAGGCCCACAGCCGTTGAATAGTACGGCTCCTGAGCATAATCCGTTAAACCGGTAATATTCAGCGGCGCACCAATACGCACCTGCGTATGGAACACGCGCTGAGCGCAGGCCGCAAGACCTTCAATTTGCGCTGCACCGCCGGTTAATACAATCCCCGCCGCAAGATGATGCTTAACACCCTGCTGACGAAGCTGTTCCTGAAGCTGTAAAATCTCTTCGTTGACCAGGTTGAGCAGCTCGGTATAGCGCGGCTCAATTACCTCTGCCAACGTCTGGCGCTGCAGGCTACGCGGCGGACGGCCGCCCACGCTCGGCACCTCAACGCTCTCATCTTTACCAACGATAGACCCCAGCGCACAGCCGTGGCGTACTTTAATCGCTTCTGCATCGCTCGGTGGCGTACCAAAAGCGTAAGCAATATCGCTGGTCACAACGTTCCCTGCGTAAGGGATCACTTTGGTGTGGCGCAGCGCACCGCCGGTATACACGGCCATGTCCATTGTACCACCACCGATATCGACCACACAGACACCCAGTTCACGTTCGTCTTCGGTCAGCACGGAATAACTTGCCGCCAGACCGGCGAAAATAAGTTGGTCAACTTTCAGGCCACAACGTTCAACGGCTTTTACGATGTTCTTCGCCATATCGTTGTGACATGTGATCAGGTGCACTTTTGCCTGCATACGCACGCCAGACAGACCAACCGGGTTCTTGATCCCTTCCTGGTAGTCAATCGCATATTCCTGCGGGATCACGTGCAGCACGCGATGCTCGTCGCGAACGCGCACGGACTTCGCCGTATGCACAACGTTTTCAACGTCTTCCTGCGTCACTTCTTCTTCAGAAATCGGCACCATACCGATTTCGTTCTGGCAGCTAATGTGCTTGCCAGAAAGGGCCAGATAGACAGAAGAAATCTGGCAATCTGCCATTAATTCAGCCTGGTCGATGGCGCGCTGTACGCATTTCACCACCGACTCAAGGTCGTTTACCCCACCTTTATCCATACCACGGGACGGGCAACTGCCCACGCCAATGATATTGACCATACCGTCGGGCAGAACTTCCCCTACTAAAGCGGCAACCTTCGCGGTGCCAATCTCCAGTCCAACTACCAGTTTTCTGTCCGTCGCCTTGATCATTGTTGTTCTGCCTGTACCTGTGCCTGATTCTGTTGCTGATTAGGTTCCTCGACCGGAGCCGGCTCCCAACCGACTGCTGCGCCTGAGTCATAGCGCAAATCAACGTAGCTTATCCGTTTGCCGTCCGCCTGCGCCTGCTGTTGTAAAACCGGGTAAAGTTCTACAAAACGCGCAAGACGTTTCATTGTGTCGCCGCGTCCCAGGTTGAGCTTAATGCCGTTCGTCAACGTCAGCTGCCAGGAGCGGCGCGCCGTCATCGCAGCATCTTTTAACGTAAACCTGTCCTTCGCCAGCACCTGCCCCATTTCACGAAAACCCTGCAATACTTCGTTTTCGCTGCCTTCAGGGCCATACAACATCGGTAAATTTTGCTTGTTGACACGATCGCTCGGGACGCTGAAGGAATTTCCATCTACGTCAACCATGTGCTGATCATTCCAACGCGCAATGGGCACATATTCAACCAGATGAATCTTCAATTCATCAGGCCATTGTTTTCTGACACTCGCCTGTTTTATCCAGGGCAGACGTTCAATCTGGCTCTGGATAATATTGACGTCCTGCGTCATAAAGGTGCCGGGCGATCCCAGCGCCAGAATAGACTGGCGAATATCATCGTTACGCGTGTAGTGACGCTCGCCGGTCACCACCAGCTTTGACAGCGGCAACCGCTGTGCGTCTTCCATCCAGCCCAGCACCATCCAGCCGCTGATAAACACGGTGCACAGCACCCCGAGCAGGAAAATGATGCCTGCAAGACGCGTTCCATTACTCCGGCGTGAAGAAGTGTATTCTTCTTCGTCATCGCGGTTGCGCGTGTTCAATGCAGCCTGAGACATATCAGCCCGCCTGGTCCAGAATACGTACGACTAACTGCGAGAAGCTCATTCCCGCCTGACGCGCCGCCATCGGCACAAGGCTGTGGCTGGTCATTCCCGGTGACGTATTGGCTTCCAGCAGATAAAACTGCCCGTCATTGTCCTGCATCACATCAATGCGTCCCCAGCCGCTGCAGCCCAAAACATTCCAGGCTTTAAGCACCAGGGACTGTAATTCGGCTTCGCGCTCTGCTTCAAGACCACAAGGGCAGAAATATTGCGTCTCATCAGACAGATACTTCGCCTCATAATCATAGAAGACTCCGGCGGGTTGGATGCGAATTGACGGTAAAATTTCTTCGCCAAGCATCGCGACGGTAAATTCCGGCCCGCTGAGCCATTTTTCAATCAGAACTTCTTCATCGTGTTGAAATGCCAGCGCTAAAGCAGATGTTAAATCTTCAGCTTTATCGACCTTTGACATCCCGACGCTCGACCCTTCCCTGCTCGGCTTTACAATAACCGGTAAGCCCAGTGCCGCAATGCGTGTATTAACGCTGTCCGACAGGCCCAATTCAAATTCGCCGCGCGTCAGCGCCACCCACGGCGCAACGGGTAAACCCGCTCCCTGCCAGAGTAACTTACTGCGCAGTTTATCCATAGATATGGCGGATGCCATCACGCCGCTTCCGGTGTAAGGCAGGCCGATCAGCTCCAGAAGCCCTTGCAGGGTTCCGTCTTCACCGCCACGACCATGTAACGCGATAAAGACCTTATCGAAGCCCATCGCTTTTAATTGCGTCACGTCGACCTCTTTTGGATCGACAATATGTGCGTTTACGCCGCCTTCACGCAGGCCCGCCAGCACGGCAGCGCCGGAATTCAGAGAAACCTCGCGCTCGGCGGAGTTGCCGCCAGAGAGGACTGCAATCTTATCAGCCATGATGCTCATCCTCCTGGGTTTGCGGCTTCAGTTTGATTTCAGCTAAGGTACGGGCGATCTTGCCGATATTTCCCGCACCCTGAATCAGGATGAGATCGTTACCGGTCAGGACCGGTGCCAGAATTTCCGCCACTTGTGCCGGGTCAGAAACCAGAATAGGGTCAACTTTACCGCGCCCGCGGATGGTACGACACAGGGAACGGCTGTCTGCGCCTGGAATTGGCGTTTCGCCAGCGGCGTAAACATCCAGCATCAGCAGGGTATCTACCTGTGACAGCACACTGGCGAAATCGTCATACAGATCGCGGGTACGCGTGAAGCGGTGCGGCTGGAAGATCATCACCAGATTCTTCTCCGGCCAGCCCGCGCGTGCGGCTTTGATGGTCGCGTCCACTTCCGTCGGATGGTGACCGTAGTCGTCCACCAGCATCGCGGTACCTGGCTTACCATTCACCGCTTCCAGCGGGAACTCGCCGAGGAAGTCGAAGCGACGCCCCGTCCCCTGGAAGCTTTCCAGCGCGCGCAGGATCGCCTCATCATCAATCCCTTCTTCCGTCGCAACAGCCACTGCCGCTGCGGCGTTGAGCGCGTTATGGCGCCCTGGCGCATTCAGCGTGACGTGCAGCAGCTCTTTGTCCTGACGCGCCAGAGTGAAATGCCCCTGCGCACCAATCTGTTTGTACTCTTCCACGCGGACGTCAGCGTCTTCGCTGAAGCCGTAGGTGGTGATTTGACGACCGACGCGCGGCAGCAGCTCGCGGATCACCGGGTCGTCCACGCACATCACCGCGCGGCCATAAAACGGCAGGTTGTGCAGGAAGTTGATGAAGGTCTGCTTTAAGTTTTCGAAGTCGCCCTGGTAGGTATCCATATGGTCAGCTTCGATATTGGTGACAATCGCCACCATCGGCTGCAGGTGCAGGAACGACGCGTCGCTCTCATCCGCTTCCGCAATCAGATAACGGCTGTGGCCCAGACGCGCATGGACGCCTGCGGCTTTCACCAGACCGCCGTTGACAAACGTCGGATCGAGACCCGCTTCCGCATAAATGCTGGAAACCATCGCCGTGGTCGTGGTTTTACCGTGGGTACCGGCAATCGCAATGCCGTGACGGAACCGCATCAGTTCCGCCAGCATTTCTGCGCGGCGGATCACCGGAATGCGCGCTTCGTGCGCGGCAACGATTTCCGGATTGTCAGAGGAGATGGCGCTCGATACCACCACCACGCTTGCATCGCGCACGTTTTCCGGGCGATGGTTGAAATAGATAGTCGCCCCAAGCGACGCCAGCTGCTGCGTGACAGGGTTTGGCGCCAGGTCAGACCCGCTGATCTGATAGCCTTCGTTAGCTAACACTTCGGCAATACCGCCCATGCCGGCACCACCGATGCCAACAAAGTGAATGTGCCGGACGCGACGCATCTCGGGCACGATTGAACGCAGTTTTGCCAGTTGTTGTGTATTCATTCTCTAAACGCCATCGACTACTTAAAATTCGTGCAGCGCAACACGCGCTGCGAGGGTTAAGCCTGGGCTGCCAGGCTCACTTCTTTTGCCACCCGTTCTGTCGCATCCGGGATAGCGGCAGCGCGCGCGCGCTGCGCCATCTCCAGCAGCGCGTCTCTGTTCCAGCCCGCCAGGGTGGTGGCGACCGCATCGGCGGTAAAGTGTGGCTGCTCAAAAATTTTCGCCGCGCCGGCTTTCTCAAGCGGCAGCGCGTTCCAGTACTGCTGTCGGTCTTTGTGCTGGAACGGCACGAACAGCGCTGGCAAGCCGGCGGCGGCGATTTCGCTCACCGTCAGCGCGCCAGAGCGGCAGACCACGACATCGGCCCAGGCATAGGCTGCGGCCATATCGTCAATAAATTCCGTCACTTTATGCTGCGGCTGGCCTTCATCAGCGTACGCCTGCTCAACGGTCTGCTGAGCGCCTTTACCGCTTTGGTGCCAGATAGTCACGGCATCACCCAGCTTTGCCGCCACCTGCGGCATTGTCTGATTCAGAATGCGCGCACCCTGAGAACCACCAACGACCAAAACACGAACCGGGCCTTCACGTCCCGCCAGGCGGGCATCCGGTAGAGGCAGCGCCAGCACGTCGACGCGCACCGGGTTACCCACCACGTCCGCTTTCGGAAACGCGCCGGGAAACGCCTGCATCACTTTGGTGGCGATTTTCGCCAGCCACTTGTTGGTCAGACCCGCAATACCGTTCTGCTCGTGCAGAACAACGGGAATGCCTAACGACCACGCGGCCAGCCCGCCGGGACCAGAAACATAGCCGCCCATACCCAGCACCACATCGGGCTTAAAGCGCTTCATGATGGTGCGCGCCTGACGCCAGGCATTAAAAATACGCACCGGCGCCAGCAGCATGGCCTTGAGGCCTTTGCCTCGCAGGCCGGAAATACGAATGAAGTCGATCTCAATACCATGCTTCGGTACCAGGTCGGCTTCCATGCGGTCTGCGGTTCCCAGCCAGCGTACCTGCCAGCCCTGCTCCATTAAATGGTGCGCAACCGCCAGCCCCGGGAACACGTGTCCACCGGTACCGCCTGCCATCACCATTAACCGCTTCGGTTGATTCATCGTGAACCTCGTGTAAACGCCTGGGCTTTCTCCAGACGCGTCTCATAATCTATGCGTAACAAAAACATAATGGCCGTCGACATGATCAACAGGCTCGAACCACCATAGCTGATCAGCGGCAACGTCAGACCTTTGGTCGGCAGCATACCCGCTGCGGCCCCGACGTTAACCAGCGCCTGGAAGCTAAACCAGATACCAATTGAGCAGGCTAAGAAGCCTGAGAAGCGGTGATCGATCTCCAGCGCTTTTCGGCCAATCGACATGGCGCGGAAAGCGACGAAGAATACCATTAAAAGCGCTAATACCACACCGATATAACCCAGTTCTTCCCCAATAATGGAGAAGATGAAGTCGGTGTGCGCCTCCGGTAAATACTCCAGTTTCTGTACCGAGTTGCCCAGACCTTGCCCCCAGACTTCACCGCGGCCAAACGCCATCAGCGACTGCGTCAGCTGGTAACCGCTACCGAACGGATCTTCCCACGGGTTCCAGAACGAGGTCACGCGGCGGATACGGTAAGGCTCGGCGAGGATCAGCAGCACCACCGCTGAAATCCCCATCCCGATGATGGCGATGAACTGCCACAGCTTGGCCCCTGCCAGGAACAGCATCGCCAGCGTGGTGACAAACAGTACGACAACGGTCCCGAGGTCAGGCTGCGCCAGCAGCAGGATCGCCAGCACCAGAATGACGCCCATCGGCTTTAAGAAGCCGCGAAGGTTGTTTCGCACCTCATCGACTTTTCGCACCAGGTAGTTTGCCAGGTAGCAGAATAACGAAAGCTTGGTGAACTCCGCAGGCTGAATACGCAGCGGGCCGAAGGCGATCCAGCGTGATGCCCCGTTAACGGAGCTCCCGACAACCAGCACGATCAGCAGCATGATAATGGAGGCGATCAGCATCGCGGTACTGTGGCGCTGCCAGAACGCCATCGGCAGACGAAGCGTTACCAGCGCCAGGCAGAACGCCAGAATGATGTACAGCCCGTCACGCTTGGCGAACAGAAAGGGATCGTTCGCCAGACGCTGTCCAACGGGCATAGAGGCCGACGTCACCATGATAAAGCCGATCGCCGCCAGCCCCAGCGTCAGCCAGAACAGGGTGCGGTCGTACATAATCAGGCTATCGGAATCTTTATCCCGGGAAGCCATCACCCAGCCTTTCAGCGCCGCAAACAACCACACCAGAATTCCAAATCCTGGCAGGCGCGGCATTTTCAGGTGAGGGAGAGATAAACGCATCAGCCTAACTCCTTCGCAAGGCGGATAAAGACATCGCCACGCTGTTCGAAATTTTTAAACTGATCGAGGCTGGCGCACGCCGGGGAGAGCAGAACCATGTCGCCAGGCTGCACGCGCGGGGCAATCAGGCGCATCGCCTGTTCCATCGTTTCAGTTTGCTCAGCAACTTCCGGGCGTAGTTCAGCCAGCTCGCTGCCGTCACGGCCAAAGCAGTACAGGCGGATGTTATCGCCGGTGAGGTACTGTTTCAGGGAGGAGAAATCAGCAGATTTGCCGTCGCCACCCAACAGAAGATGCAGGGTGCCGTCAACGTGCAGACCGTTCAGCGCGGCCTCCGTGCTTCCCACGTTGGTCGCTTTAGAGTCGTTAATCCAGCGAACGCCGTTATGCTCCAGCGCCAGCTGGAAACGGTGTGCCAGGCCGGAAAACGTGGTCAACGCTTTCAGGCTGGAAGAGCGCGGCAGCCCTACGGCATCTGCCAGCGCCAGCGCCGCCAGGGCATTGGTATAGTTGTGCTGGCCGGAAAGCTTCATCTCCTTCACGTTCAGCACCTTTTCACCTTTCACGCGCAGCCAGGTTTCGCCCAGCTGGCGGTTCAGATGATAATCACCCATGGTGATACCAAAGCTGATGCAGCGCTCGTCCGCGCCGCGCACCGGCATGGTCAGCGCGTCGTCGGCGTTAACCACGCAAACTTTGGCATTTTCGTAAACACGCAGCTTGGCCGCGCGATACTGCTGCAGACCAAACGGATACCGATCCATATGATCTTCCGTCACGTTGAGGATCGTTGCCGCCGCCGCATGCAGGCTGGAGGTGGTTTCAAGCTGGAAGCTGGAAAGTTCCAGAACGTAAAGCTCGCAGCCTTTGTCCAGCAGCATCAGCGCGGGCAGGCCGATATTGCCGCCTACCCCTACGTTCATGCCCGCTGCTTTCGCCATTTCACCCACCAGGGTAGTGACGGTGCTTTTGCCGTTAGAACCGGTGATCGCGATAACCGGCGCCTGCGCTTCGCGGCAGAACAGCTCGATATCGCCGACAATCTCAACGCCCGCATCCGCAGCAGCGCTCAGTGAAGGGTGCGCCAGCGCCATACCCGGGCTGGCGACAATCAGATCGGCTGCCAGCAGCCAGTCATCATTCAGACCACCAAGGTGGCGTTCAACCTGTTCCGGCAGTTTGTCCAGACCCGGCGGAGAGACACGCGTATCCATCACGCGCGGAGTAACGCCGCGCGCAAGGAAAAAGTCCACGCAGGAGAGGCCGGTGAGGCCTAACCCGATGATAACGACTTTTTTACCCTGGTAATCTGCCATGATTAACGTACCTTCAGCGTTGCCAGGCCAATCAGCACCAGCATCAGCGAAATAATCCAGAAGCGCACAATCACGCGCGGCTCCGGCCAGCCTTTCAGTTCATAGTGGTGGTGGATCGGCGCCATACGGAAGATGCGCTGACCGCGCAGCTTGAAGGAGCCGACCTGCAAAATCACCGACAGGGTTTCAACCACAAACACGCCGCCCATGATCACCAGCAGGAACTCCTGACGCAGCAGCACGGCGATAATGCCCAGCGCACCGCCCAAAGCCAGAGAACCGACGTCACCCATAAAGACCTGCGCCGGATAGGTGTTGAACCAGAGGAAGCCCAGCCCCGCGCCGACAATCGCCGTACAGACGATCACCAGCTCACCCGCGTGACGCAGATAAGGAATGTGCAGGTAGTTCGCAAAGTTCATGTTACCGGTCGCCCACGCCACCAGCGCAAAACCAGCCGCCACGAAGACGGTTGGCATAATCGCCAGACCATCCAGGCCATCGGTCAGGTTAACGGCGTTACCGGTACCAACAATCACAAAGTAGGCCAGCAGGATGTAGAACAGCCCCAGCTGCGGCATCACGTCTTTAAAGAAGGGCACCACCAGTTCGGTGGCAGGCGTATCTTTTCCTGCCAGATACAGCGCGAAGGCAACGCCCAGCGCAATCACTGACATCCAGAAATACTTCCAGCGTGCAATCAGGCCCTTCGTGTCTTTGCGGACGACTTTACGGTAATCATCCACAAACCCGATAATGCCGTAGCCCACCAGTACGGTCAGCACGCACCAGACGTACGGGTTAGACGGATAGGCCCACAGCAGTACGGAAACGACGATCGCGGTCAGGATCATGATCCCGCCCATCGTCGGCGTACCGCGCTTGCTGAAGTGCGACTCCGGACCGTCGTTACGTACGACCTGACCGAAAGAGAGTTTTTGCAGACGGGCAATCATGCGCGGGCCCATCCACAACGAGATGAACAGCGCAGTCAGCAGGCTGACGATGGCGCGAAACGTCAGATACGAAAAGACGTTAAAGCCTGAATAATATTTGACCAAATGTTCGGCCAGCCAAACTAACATGTCCCGTTCTCCTGTAATGCGTGCACAACCTCTTCCATGGCGGCACTACGTGAACCTTTCACTAACACTGTCACAATTTGTTTTTCTGTAATTAATGCCTTAAGGCGCTCAATCAACGCGGCTTTGTCGGCAAAATGTTCGCCAACGCCGCTGGCATGGCTAATCGCCTGGCTCAGTTTTCCTGCGCTCAGCACGCAGTCCAGTCCCGCCGCTTTCGCCGCTTCACCCACCTGGGTATGACAGGCTTCGCTTTCATCGCCCAGCTCCGCCATGTCGCCAACCACCATGACGCGGTAGCCCGGCATTTCAGATAGCACCTGCACCGCCGCCGTCATTGAGCCGACGTTCGCGTTGTAGGAGTCATCAAGCAGCAATTTGTTTTCTGCAAGCGGGATCGGGTACAGGCGTCCCGGCACGGCTTTCAAATTCGCCAGCCCGGTTTTAATCGCCTCGTGTGACGCTCCCACCGCCGTCGACAAGGCCGCTGCCGCCAGCGCATTGGCGATGTTATGGCGTCCCGGCAGCGGTAACAGCACGTCTACGTCACCCGTTGGGGTAGCAAGCGTGAATTCCGTACCGTGCGACGTCACATGGATATTGGTCGCGGTAAAGTCACTGTTGGCCGCGTTCGGCGAGAAGCGCCAGGTTTTACGCGAGCCAATGATGCTCTGCCAGTTCAGCCAGTCGTTGTTGTCGGCATTGAGAATGGCAATGCCGTCAGCAGGCAGACCGGTGTAGATTTCGCCTTTCGCTTTCGCCACGCCTTCCAGCGAGCCAAAACCTTCCAGATGCGCTGCCGCAAGATTATTCACCAGCGCCGCTTCCGGGCGAGTCAGGCTCACGGTCCAGGCGATTTCGCCCTGGTGGTTTGCCCCTAACTCGATCACCGCAAACTCATGCTCTTTGGTCAGGCGAAGTAATGTCATCGGCACGCCGATGTCATTATTGAGGTTGCCTGAGGTATAAAGCGTATTACCGCACTGGCTGAGGATGGCCGCCGTCATCTCTTTCACTGACGTTTTGCCCGATGACCCGGTCAGCGCGACAACGCGAGCAGGCACCTGCTGACGAACCCAGGCGGCCAGTTCACCGAACGCGAGACGCGTATCGCTCACCACTATCTGCGGCAAATCGATATCCAGCCTGCGGCTGACCAGCAGCGCGCCAGCGCCGTTTTCTTTGGCCTGTCCGGCAAAATCATGCGCGTCAAAACGTTCGCCTTTCAGCGCCACAAACAGACAGCCCGCGGTCACTTTGCGGGTGTCGGTGGTGACCGCGTCAATGGTCAGATCCTGGCCCAGCAGCTCGCCGTGCAGTACCGCAGCGGCCTGGCTTAAGGTGATGCTAATCATGCGACGACTCCCAGCAGACGCGCTGCCGTTACGCGGTCGGAGTAGTCCAGACGACGATTGCCAACAATCTGATAGTCTTCATGACCTTTACCGGCCAGCAGAACGACATCATTTTCTTTTGCCTGCATGATGGTGTTTGTCACGGCTTCCGCGCGGCCTTCCACCACACGGGCGCGACCGGCGTCCAGCATACCCGCCAGAATGTCGTTGATGATGGCGCGCGGCTCTTCGGTACGCGGATTGTCATCGGTGACCACAGGAATGTCCGCGAACTGCTCCGCAATGGCGCCCATCAGGGGACGTTTACCTTTGTCGCGATCGCCACCGCAGCCGAAGACGCACCAGAGTTTACCGGTGCAGTGCAGGCGTGCCGCTTCCAGCGCTTTTTCCAGCGCATCCGGCGTGTGGGCATAATCGACAACCACGGTCGGTTTGCCCGGCGCGCTAAACACTTCCATACGGCCGCAAACCGGCTGTAGACGCGCTGACGTTTTCAGCAGTTCCGCCATCGGATAACCCAGCGCCAGCAGCGTTGCCAGCGCCAGCAGCAGGTTGCTGACGTTGAACGCCCCCATCAGGCGGCTTTCGATTTCACCGTCACCCCAGGAAGAGGCAAAGCGGATCGTCGCGCCACTGTCGTGATAGTTAACGTCAACGGCCTTCAGCCAGCGGCCGTGGCAGTTCGGATTGATATGGTCTTCCATCGACACCGCTACCGCGTCTGGCAGCTTCGCAAGCCAGCGGCGGCCCACTTCGTCGTCGGCGTTGATAATGGCATGGCCGTAATGGTGAGTTGAGAACAGCAGCCATTTCGCGGCTTCGTAGTGTTCCATATCACCATGATAATCAAGGTGATCGCGGCTCAGGTTGGTGAACACTGAAGCAGCAAACTTCAGTGCCGCAACGCGGTGCTGTACCAGGCCGTGCGAAGAAACTTCCATCGCGGCAAAGGTTGCCCCCTGCCCTGCCAGACCGGCAAGCACGTGCTGTACGTCAACCGCAGAACCGGTGGTGTTTTCCGTCGGGCTCACTTTGCCCAGCAGGCCGTTACCCACGGTACCCATCACCGCACCGGTTTCACCCAGCAGCTGAGCCCACTGCGCCATCAGCTGCGTGGTGGTGGTTTTTCCGTTCGTGCCCGTCACGCCAACCAGACGCAGCTGGTCGGAAGGTTCGTGATAAAAACGTCCAGCCAGTGCAGAGAGACGCTCATTCAACTGGCTGAGATAGATAACCGGCACCCCGTGCATTTCACGGATCTCACCGTCGGTTGCCTCGTCTTTAGCCTCAGCAATAATGGCAGCCACACCTTGCGCAATCGCCTGCGGGATATAACGACGCCCGTCCGCCTGATGACCAACCACCGCCACAAAAAGATCGCCAGAAGCAGCCACGCGGCTGTCCAGTACCATCTCTCGCAGTGCTCGCTCCGGTGCATTTGGCACCCACGGAGCGAGAAGGTCGCGCAAATTACGATCTGCCACCTGTACCCTCGCCTTGATTAATTACAAATTCACTTTTTTCGCCCGTCGCCAGCGCATCTGGTTCAACGTTCATGGTGCGTAACACGCCACCCATGATGGCGCCAAACACAGGCGCGGAAACGGCGCCGCCGTAGTATTTACCCGCCTGTGGATCGTTAATCACGACCACCAGCGCAAAACGCGGATTGCTTGCAGGCGCAACGCCTGCGGTATAGGCAATGTATTTGTTGATGTAGCGGCCGTCTGGCCCCACCTTTTTCGCCGTACCGGTTTTAATGGCGATGCGATAGCCTTTGATGGCCGCCTTCACGCCGCCGCCGCCCGGCAGCGCCACGCTTTCCATCATGTGCACAACGGTACGAACTATGGATTCCGGGAAGATACGCTCGCCCGGAACCGGTGGATCAACTTTGGTGATGGACAGCGGGCGATAGACGCCATAGCTGCCAATCGTTGCGTAGACTCGCGCTAACTGTAACGGGGTTACCATTAGCCCGTAGCCGAAAGAGAAGGTGGCCCTCTCTATGTCAGACCACCGTTGTTTTTGAGGATATAAGCCACTGCGTTCTCCGACCAACCCCAAATTGGTCGCCTTTCCAAGTCCAAAACGTGAGTAAGTCTCTACTAACGCTGAGGACGGCATCGCTAACGCCAGCTTTGAAACACCGACGTTACTCGACTTCTGTAACACCCCGGTCAGGGTCAATTCGCTGTAGCGCGCCACGTCTTTAATCTCGTGGCCGTTAATACGGTAAGGGATCGTGTTCAGGACCGTGTTTTCATTGACGATACCGCGCTGAAGCGCCGTCATCACCACCATCGGCTTCACCGTGGAGCCTGGTTCGAACACGTCGGTAATCGCCCGGTTACGCATCGCATCTTTTGCGGTGCCGGTAAAGTTGTTCGGGTTGTAGGAAGGACTGTTGGCCATGGCCAGCACTTCTCCGGTGCTGACATCCACCAGCACGGCGCTGCCGGATTCTGCCTTGTTAAACGCCACGGCGTTGTTCAGCTCGCGGTAGACCAGCGCCTGCAGGCGCTCGTCGATACTCAGAGCCAGGTTGTGCGCAGCCTGGCTGTCCGTAGAGGAGATATCTTCAATGACGCGCCCGTAGCGGTCCTTACGCACAATTCGCTCGCCAGGCTGCCCGGTGAGCCACTTATCGAAGCTTTTTTCAACGCCTTCAATCCCCTGGCTGTCGACGTTGGTGAAGCCGATGAGGTGAGCGGTTACTTCGCCGGACGGATAGTAACGACGGGATTCTTCGCGCAGATGAATGCCCGGCAGCTTCAGTTTTCGAATGTAGTCCGCCATGTCAGGGTTAACCTGGCGCGCCAGATAGATAAAACGCCCTTTCGGGTTCGCGTTGACGCGGGAGGCTAGCTGATCCAGCGGCATTTTGAGCGCATCTGAAAGCGCTTTCCAGCGGTTATCAAGCGTGATGCCACCGGCGTCGTGCAGCTCTTTCGGGTCGGCCCAAATCGCTTTCACCGGCACGCTCACCGCCAGCGGGCGACCTGAACGGTCAGTGATCATTCCGCGAGAAGTCGACACTTCCTGAACGCGAAGGGAGCGCATATCTCCCTGGCGTACCAGCATGTCAGGGGCGATGATTTGCAACCACGCCACGCGTCCCAGCAGGAAACCCAGCGCCAGTAAAATGCAGCCGCAAAGCAACGCAAAACGCCAACTGATGAAGTTGGCCTGTTCTTCCTGACGTTTTGGTTTAAGCGTTTTTGCCGCTGCTTTCATGCGTCGCGTGTTCCCTTATTTTTGTACTACGATATTTTCCTGGGAAGGATCAACATGCTGCAGTTGCAGCTTTTCCGTTGCGATCCGTTCAACCCGGCTGTGATCGCCGAGCGCGTTTTCTTCAAGGATCAGATTTCGCCATTCAATATCCAGCGCATCGCGTTCCAGCACCAGCTGCTCGCGTTGCGCAGTCAATAAACGTGTATGGTGAGCTGTGGTCACCACCGTAACTGCCGTAACAATGATGCAAATGAACAGGCAGAGTGGCAGTTTCCCGAATCGCAAAAGATCGTCGCCGATCACGCCAGGCAAGGCATGGCGCTCGTTGCTTCCTAACGATCCCTTAACTTTGCTTAGGGTTTCTGTCACTCTGCCGATCATGCGTTCGTCCTCTCTGCAACTCGCAGCACTGAACTACGGGCACGTGGATTCTCTGCCACCTCTTCTTCGCCCGGCATCAACTTGCCTAATGCTCGCAACTGACGGCCCCCCAGCTTCCTGAGTTGTTCTTCCGTCATCGGCAGCCCCGCTGGAACCTGAGGACCGCGGCTCTGTTCACGCATGAAGCGTTTTACAATGCGGTCTTCCAGCGAATGGAAGCTGATGATGGATAACCGCCCACCCGGGGCTAGCACGTCGAGCGAGCTTTTTAGCGCCAGCTCTATTTCCTCCAGTTCACTGTTTACCCAGATGCGAACCGCCTGGAAGGTACGGGTCGCGGGATGTTTGTGCTTATCCTTCACCGGCGTCGCCGCCGCAATCACTTCGGCCAGCTCTTTGGTGCGGGTCATTGGCTCAACGCGGTTGCGCTCAACGATGGCGCGCGCAATGCGCTTGCCAAAACGTTCTTCGCCGAAGGTTTTGATCACCCAGGCAATATCTGCTTCGTCAGCGGTCTGCAGCCATTCGGCGGCAGACTGGCCGCGCGTCGGGTCCATACGCATGTCCAGCGGACCGTCGCGCATAAAGGAGAAGCCGCGTTCTGCATCATCAAGCTGGGGTGAAGATACGCCAAGATCGAGAAGAATCCCGTCGATCTTGCCCGTGAGACCGCGCTCGGCCACGTAATCCGCGAGCGCAGAAAAAGGTCCATGCACGATGGAAAAGCGTGGGTCATTGATGGTCTGTGCCACGGCAATCGCCTGCGGATCGCGATCGATTGCCAGCAGTCGCCCTTCCTCTCCAAGCTGGGAGAGGATCAAACGCGAGTGACCACCGCGACCAAACGTGCCATCAATGTAGATGCCATCCGGACGAATATTCAGGCCGTTCACGGCCTCGTCCAGTAACACCGTTTTATGTTTATAATTTTCCATCATATTTATAGAGACAAGTCCTGCAGCCGTTCCGATAAAGTTGCGGAATCAGACTGCTCAGCGTCGATATCTTCCTTGACCTGTTGATACCAGGTCGTTTCGTCCCACAGTTCAAACTTGTTGAACTGCCCGACCAGCATCACTTCTTTGGTCAGACCGGCATGTTGCCGCAGCACGGGCGCAATCAGTAATCGCCCGGCGCTATCCATCTGACACTCACTGGCATGTCCCAATAACAGCCGCTGCACGCGGCGCTCTTGCGGGTTCATGCTCGACAGTCGCGACAGCTTTTGCTCAATGATTTCCCATTCAGGTAAGGGGTAAAGCAGCAGGCAGGGGGAGTTGATGTCAATGGTGCAAACCATTTGACCCGAAGCATACTCAATCAGCTGGTCGCGGTATCGGGTTGGGACCGATAAACGCCCTTTGCTGTCGAGATTGACTAACGTAGCTCCACGGAACATGCCAGTCTCACCCCTCCTCACCACTTTAACCCACAAATTCCCACCTAAAGGAGTTTACGGAGCGAGGGAAAAGCTTGTCAAGCCAGGACTCTCCCTGTAGAGACCCGAAAGCCCTCTATTTACAGAGATAAACTGTCCTGGTTAATAACTGCACAACTGGCGAGGCAAATTAACGTTATGAATATTTGTAAGAAAAAAACCGAATATGCACACTAGCGTTAAGGCTCACTCAATATCATCGCAGATAAATATAAAGTGTCAGTTTGCGACGCGGGCAGCATTTTATGACAGATTGTCAGGGGATAACAGCGCCAGATTCACTCAATCGGTCGGTGGAAGCGGCGGTTGCGTTGCTGGCCGGTCGGGGGGAAGGAAAAACGTCTGAATATTCATCGACCGAAGAGGGTTTGTAACAAAGTAATACAAAGAGAGGCTTTTAAAAATCGCTTCATGATTCTTTAAGGACCATTTTAAACGGCAAAATGAATTAAGAAAAATAGTAGATTAGGATCTCTCAAGAATTATCCTAATTTCACTGCGGGAATTAACTCGGCGAATTATTCCAGTAAAAAGGGGCGGTTTTTCGCCGCCCCGTCATTTCATTTATGGCGGCTCAAAATTCCGCGATGATAGAGATTACGTTTGATACGCGTCAGACCCGGCTTCGGTTTGCGCGGCTCATCCAGGCTCGCCAGAACAATCTCCAGGACGCGTTCCGCTACATCTCGGTGACGCTGGGCCACCGCCAGCACCGGGCACTGAAGGAAATCGAGAAGCTCGTTATCCCCAAAAGTGGCGATCGCCAGGTCAGAGGGAAGCTTGCCTTCACGACGCAAGGTGACATCCATTACCCCCTGCAGAAGGGCAAATGACGTGGTGAACAGCGCCTGGGGCATTGGGTGCGTCTCCAGCCATTTTTCGAACAGCTGCGCAGCGGCTTCGCGTTCATAGCTGTTGGCATAGAGATAGTGGACTTCACGCGGATCGTCTTTCCAGGCGGTTCTGAACCCTTGCTCACGCAGGAAGCTTACGGAAAGCTCGGGCAGCGCGCCAAGATATAGCACCGTTTCAGCGGGGAAGGTTCTCAGCTCAGCGGCCAGCATTTCCGCGTCATCCTGATCGGCACCCACTACGCTTGTGAAATGCTCACGATCGAGCGCGCGGTCCAGCGCCACGATGGGGAACGGATCGTTCGCCCAGCGCTGGTAAAACGGATGCTCCGGCGGTAAGGAGGTCGAGACGATGATGGCATCGACCTGACGCTGGAGCAGATGTTCAATGCAGCGCATCTCGTTATCGGGCTGGTCTTCAGAACAGGCTATCAGCAGCTGGTAACCGCGCTGGCGGGCCTGACGTTCAAGATAGTTGGCGATACGGGTATAGCTGGTGTTTTCCAGATCCGGGATCACCAGACCAATAGAGCGGGTGCGCCCGGCACGCAGGCCGGCAGCGACAGCATTCGGATGGTAGTTATGCTCACGAACCACCGCCATAACTTTTTCAACGGTCTTATCGCTGACGCGGTACTGCTTTGCTTTGCCGTTAATCACATAGCTGGCCGTTGTTCGTGACACGCCGGCTAGCCGGGCGATTTCATCCAGTTTCACAATTGCCCCTTAAAAAAAGAAAAGAGTCCATGGCCCTGTCAAGGTTATGGTTAAATCTTTTAACATCTAAACGCAGAAAAGCCTTCGCGGCAACCGCTTTTATCTGCGTTGTCGGCTGATTACGCAAAAAAAGCCCGGCTTTGGTGACCGGGCTGAAAGAGGCGAACCTTTTTAACAACTACCGCATGATTTTCTCGCCGCGTGACAGACCAACGATCCCCGATCTCGCCACCTCAACAATTTTTGCTACATCTCGCACAGATGCCAGGAAAGCGTCCAGCTTGTCACTGGTTCCGACCAGTTGAACCGTATAAAGAGAAGGCGTGACGTCGATGATCTGTCCGCGGAAGATATCCGCATTGCGTTTGACCTCTTCGCGCCCGTAACCGCTGGCCTGTATTTTGACCAGCATGACCTCACGCTCAACGTAAGCGCCCTGCCCTAGCTCGCTTACGCGCAGCACATCGACCAGCTTATGCAGCTGTTTCTCGATCTGCTCAATTACCTTGGCATCGCCAACGGTCTGAATCGTCATACGCGACAGCGTCGGATCGTCCGTTGGCGCCACGGTCAGGCTTTCAATGTTATAACCACGCTGCGCAAAAAGCCCAATGACGCGCGACAGTGCGCCAGACTCGTTTTCCAGTAATACCGATAATATCCGGCGCATATCAGGTTCTCTCCGTTTTGCTTAACCACATCTCGTCCATACCGCCGCCGCGAATATGCATCGGATAAACGTGCTCGGTTCCATCAACGATGACATCCATAAAGACGAGGCGGTTGTTTTTAACGTGCTCAAGCGCTTCGGCGAGCTTCGTTTCCAGCTCAGCCGGATCGGTCACCCGCATCCCTATATGACCGTAAGCTTCAGCAAGACGAACAAAATCCGGCAGCGATTTCATATATGACTGAGAGTGGCGGCCCGAGTAGATCATATCCTGCCACTGCTTCACCATACCGAGATAGCCGTTATTGAGGTTGAGCACCAGTACCGGCAGCTCATATTGCAGCGCGGTGGAAAGTTCCTGAATGTTCATCTGAATACTGCCGTCTCCGGTCACGCAGACGACGGTTTCATTGGGCAGCGCCAGCTTCACGCCCAGCGCGGCAGGCAGGCCAAAGCCCATCGTGCCTAAACCTCCCGAGTTGATCCAGTGACGCGGTTTATCAAACGGATAATAGAGGGCGGCAAACATTTGATGCTGGCCCACGTCAGAGGTCACATACGCGTCGCCTTTCGTCAATCGCCATACCGTTTCGATGACCGCCTGCGGCTTAATATGCTCGCTTTGGGTGTCATATTTCAGACACTGCCGCGCGCGCCATTGCTCAATTTGCTGCCACCAGTCACGGATTTCATCCAGCGGTTGCGCTGTGTTTTCCAGCGCCAGCAGATCCAGCATTTGTTCAAGGACCTGTCGCGCGTCGCCGACGATAGGTACATCAGCCGACACCGTTTTTGAAATTGACGTCGGATCGATATCAATGTGCAGCACGGTGGCGTTCGGGCAATACTTCGCCAGGTTGTTGGTCGTACGATCGTCAAAACGCACGCCGACGGCAAAGATGACGTCAGAATGATGCATCGTCATGTTGGCTTCATAGGTACCGTGCATACCCAACATGCCGAGCGCCTGACGGTGGGTGGCGGGAAACGCTCCGAGTCCCATCAGCGATGACGCAACAGGAAGATTGAGCTTTTCAACCAGTTCACGAAGCTGTGCCTCACACGCTGAATTGACGGCCCCGCCACCGACATAGACCACCGGTTTTTTAGCGGCCAGCAGCGTTTGCAGCGCGCGTTTGATCTGACCTTTGTGGCCCTGTGTTGTTGGGTTGTAAGAGCGCATGCTAACCGATTCCGGCCAGACATAAGGCAGCTTGTTTGCAGGGTTCAGGATATCTTTAGGGAGATCGACCACCACCGGCCCCGGGCGCCCGCTTGCCGCCAGCCAGAACGCCTTCTTCAGAATGCCAGGAATGTCTTCGGTTTGCTTGACCAGGAAGCTGTGCTTCACGACGGGACGCGAAATCCCGACCATGTCGCACTCCTGAAACGCATCATAGCCAATCAGTGATGTCGCGACTTGTCCGGAAAGGATCACCAGTGGAATAGAGTCCATGTACGCGGTCGCAATGCCGGTAATGGCGTTTGTCGCACCGGGCCCCGACGTGACCAGGACCACGCCCACTTCACCCGTCGCACGCGCCAGGCCATCGGCCATATGTACCGCCGCCTGCTCATGGCGTACCAGCACATGGTCAATACCCCCTACCGTATGCAGTGCGTCATAAATATCGAGGACCGCGCCGCCAGGATAGCCGAACACTTGCTTTACGCCCTGATCGATCAGCGACCGGACGACCATTTCCGCGCCAGACAACATCTCCATGCTTTGCCTCCAGGCATTTTGTTATAGACGGACCGCCGAATTCATTTCCGCACCGTCTTGCGATCGGGATGAACCCGTCTTCTATTTTGCAGAGTGATACTTACCTTAACCGCTCGTTATGAGGCAGGCAATTCGCAAACCAGGAGAGAGAAGAGGCAGTGAAAGCAGAAAAAACAGACATTGTCAGAGGATATGGTTAATTCATCTGAAATTAGGGGATGAGATGATAAATCATCGCTGAAAAGCGCGGCGATGTAGAAAATCATCTATTTTTACGGGCCTGGCAGCCGCCAGATAAAATACGCAACAGAACAAAATATTAATAAAAGAAACAAAACCAGGATAAATCACATGCAAAGATGCAATTTATCCTGACTCGATTACCGACGGCAGATGCTAATAAGTAGCTCTTCCATCCACTGATGTCCTTTATCCCGTCCAGCAGCTTCATGCCAGGAGAGATAGCAGGTGCGGCTATTTAGCTTGAGCGGCAGAGGCAAAATTTGCAGATTTAACGCGCCAGAGAACTCTTCTGCCAGCCAGCGTGGGGCAATTGCCACCAGCTGCGTCTGGGAAACGACGTTTAACACGCTGACCATGGCCATCCCCTGATAAGCCACGCTCGCCTGTTTCTCCGCAGTGTCGTACCAGGGCAGGCTAAAGGAGGCATATCTGTCGAGCGCAACAACGGCATGCTGTTCGCTATAAACGTCACTTTCTCGTAACGGCGCATTCAGTCGTGGATGTTTTTTGCTGGCAACCAGCACCATTTCATCTTTAAACAGCGGTACACAGGAAAATTCAGGACGGCGGAATTCTTCATAACCCAGGACGAATTCGATTTCCTGGTAACGTAACTGGTGTTCGGTGTTTTGATTTAAGGACGATTTAAAGACGAGATTAATATTAGGTGCGATCTCTTCAACTTTATTATAAATAATTGATGTCAGATAATTATCTAATGGACTGCAGACGCAGAGATGGAATACTCGCTCACTGCTTAAGGGTTCAAAGCCCGAGCCCGGCAGCTCATTTTGCACCAGCTGCAGCGCCTGGCGGATGGAGCCGAAAAGCTGGAAAGCCCGCGCTGTAGGCTGGATCCCTCTTCCATAACGAACAAACAATTCGTCGTTGAACATAACCTTAAGCCTGGCAACGGCATTACTTACGGCAGGCTGTGACATCCCCAGGGCTTGTGCCGCACGCGTGATATTCTGCTCCTGCATGACAGCATCAAACACCGTCAGTAGATTAAGATCCACCGTGCGTAACTGTGGTTTAATTCCATCAGTAATCTGTGGTTGTTTAATATTATTTTCTGGCACTTCTGACTCCACTGTCACGCTACACTCCCTTCGCCAACGCACTGTAATAATTTCGAAAAATATGATTTACCATGCAGATACGACCAGCGAAAGAAAATTGTTTAAAAATCGGAATATATAAAGATTATCTAATAATGCTATAATACAAAACGGCACAAAGGATATGCTTAACTTTAGTGTTTGAATGAAACCATAAACCAAATCAATATACAATAACCATCCAGTTAAGGATGACTTAAGTATAATTAAACTGTTATCGACATTGAGCAGAATTAAGTTAACAATCTGTTATCAATGATTCTATTTGAAGGGAGAAAAAGCTCTCTCAAAAAAAGATAACTCGATGATAGTAAAACGGTTTAAAGAGAAAGCATTTGTGAGGACTGCGTCACCTGAAAAATACCCGTTATGTTTATTCGTTTCTGCAAATGTTTTTTAAGTCCAAAAATAGACAATTAGTTAAGTTAAAAATCAAAAACCCAGCACAATAAGCTAAACAACACACCCTCTCTGTTTAGCCTTCTGGGGCCGTTTTTACCATCAGGGGTTGACATGCACAGCGGTATCCAGTACCACTAAAAGCATATTGAATTTAACGGAGCACGATTCATGACACGCACCATTCGTTTCATCGGTCTACTACTACTAAACGCATCCACTGTGCGCGGTAGACTGGCGGGCGAAATTCAGCGTTGAATCGTCACCAGTAAGACTAAAAACCCGCGCCACTGCGCGGGTTTTTTTATGCTCGTAGCAAGGCGCCCTAAGACTGACAAGGACCTAACCCATGAGCCAGCAAGTCATTATTTTCGATACTACTTTACGTGACGGTGAACAGGCATTACAGGCAAGCCTGAGTGTAAAAGAAAAACTGCAGATTGCGCTGGCTCTCGAGCGTATGGGCGTCGACGTGATGGAGGTTGGTTTCCCCGTCTCCTCTCCGGGTGATTTTGAATCCGTACAGACTATCGCCCGCACCATTAAAAACAGCCGCGTGTGCGGTCTGGCGCGCTGCGTAGAGAAAGACATCGACGTTGCGGCTGAGTCGCTGAAGGTGGCCGAAGCCTTCCGTATTCATACCTTTATTGCAACCTCACCAATGCACATCGCAACCAAGTTGCGCAGCACGCTGGATGAGGTCATTGAACGCGCGGTATACATGGTTAAGCGCGCACGCAACTACACCGATGACGTTGAATTCTCCTGTGAAGATGCGGGCCGTACGCCGATTGAAGACCTGGCGCGCGTAGTCGAAGCCGCCATCAACGCGGGCGCTAAAACCATCAACATCCCGGACACCGTCGGCTATACCATGCCGTTTGAGTTCTCCAACATCATTACCGGCCTGTATGAGCGCGTACCTAACATTGATAAAGCAATCATCTCAGTACATACCCATGATGATTTGGGCCTGGCCGTAGGCAATGCCATCGCTGCGGTGCACGCCGGTGCACGTCAGGTAGAAGGTGCAATGAACGGTATCGGTGAACGCGCGGGCAACTGTTCACTGGAAGAAGTGATCATGGCGATCAAGGTGCGCAAAGACATCATGAACGTGCACACCCGCATCAATCACAACGAAATCTGGCGTACCAGCCAGACCGTCAGCCAGATTTGCAACATGCCGATCCCGGCTAACAAGGCGATTGTTGGAACCGGCGCGTTCGCCCACTCCTCCGGTATTCACCAGGACGGCGTGCTGAAAAACCGTGAAAACTACGAAATCATGACTCCGGAATCCATCGGCCTGAACCAGGTTCAGCTGAACCTGACCTCCCGTTCCGGTCGTGCGGCAGTGAAACACCGGATGGAAGAGATGGGCTATCAGGACAGCGATTACAACATGGATCAGCTGTACGACGCGTTCCTGAAGCTGGCCGACAAGAAAGGCCAGGTATTCGATTACGACCTGGAAGCGCTGGCCTTCATCAACAAACAGCAGGAAGAGCCAGAGCACTTCCGTCTGGACTATTTCAACGTGCAATCCGGCTCCAGCGACATCGCTACCGCCTCGGTCAAGCTGGCCTGCGGTGATGAAATCAAAGCGGAAGCCGCCAACGGTAACGGCCCTGTGGATGCCATCTATCAGGCGATCAACCGCGTTACCGAGTACGACGTAGAGCTGGTGAAATACGACCTGACGGCGAAAGGGCACGGTAAAGACGCGCTGGGTCAGGTGGATATCGTCGTCAACTATAATGGCCGCCGTTTCCACGGTGTGGGCCTGGCGACAGATATTGTCGAATCCTCCGCGAAAGCGATGGTGCACGTCCTGAACAACATCTGGCGCGCCGCTGAAGTCGAAAAAGAGTTGCAACGCAAAGCTCAGAATAAAGAGAACAACAAGGAAACCGTGTAATGTCCAAGAACTACCATATTGCTGTGTTGCCGGGTGACGGTATTGGTCCGGAAGTGATGGCACAGGCGCTGAAAGTACTGGAAGCCGTTCGCTCGCGTTTTGCGATGAAAATTACCACCAGCCACTACGACGTGGGCGGTATTGCGATTGATAACCACGGAACGCCATTGCCGAAAGCCACCGTTGAAGGCTGCGAAAATGCCGATGCCGTGCTGTTTGGATCCGTCGGTGGCCCAAAATGGGAACACCTGCCGCCAGCAGAGCAGCCAGAGCGCGGCGCGCTGCTGCCGCTGCGTAAACATTTTAAGCTGTTCAGTAACCTGCGTCCGGCTAAGCTGTATCAGGGGCTGGAAGAGTTTTGTCCGCTGCGCGCGGATATCGCGGCCAACGGTTTCGACATCCTGTGCGTGCGTGAGCTGACGGGCGGGATCTACTTCGGTCAGCCAAAAGGTCGCGAAGGCAGCGGTCAGCACGAGAAAGCGTTTGATACCGAGGTGTACCACCGTTTCGAAATTGAACGTATCGCCCATATCGCCTTTGAATCTGCACGCAAGCGCCGCCATAAGGTGACCTCTATTGATAAAGCGAACGTGCTGCAGTCGTCCATTTTGTGGCGCGAGATCGTCAGTGAAGTCGCTAAGCAGTACCCGGACGTTGAGCTGTCGCATATGTACATCGACAACGCGACCATGCAGCTGATTAAGGATCCGTCCCAGTTTGACGTGCTGCTCTGCTCCAACCTGTTCGGCGATATTTTGTCTGACGAGTGCGCGATGATCACCGGCTCTATGGGCATGCTGCCATCCGCCAGCCTGAATGAAGAAGGCTTTGGCCTGTACGAACCGGCGGGCGGTTCCGCGCCGGATATCGCAGGCAAGAACATTGCGAACCCGATTGCGCAGATCCTCTCCCTGGCCCTGCTGCTGCGCTACAGCCTCGATGCAGGCGACGCAGCAACCGCAATTGAAAACGCCATTAACCGGGCGTTAGAAGAAGGCGTCCGTACCGGTGACTTAGCGCGCGGCACGGCAGCAGTCAGTACTGATGAAATGGGCGACATCATTGCCCGCTATGTCGCTGAAGGGGTGTAATCATGGCCAAGACGTTATATGAAAAATTGTTTGATGCGCACGTTGTCTACGAGGCGCCAAACGAAACCCCGCTGCTGTACATTGACCGCCACCTGGTGCACGAAGTGACCTCTCCGCAGGCCTTCGACGGCCTGCGCGCGCACAAGCGTCCGGTGCGCCAGCCGGGTAAAACCTTTGCCACGATGGATCACAACGTCTCCACCCAGACCAAAGACATCAATGCTTCCGGCGAGATGGCGCGCATCCAGATGCAGGAGCTGATCAAGAACTGCAACGAATTTGGCGTGGAGCTGTACGATCTGAACCACCCGTATCAGGGCATCGTCCACGTGATGGGACCTGAGCAGGGTATTACGCTGCCGGGCATGACCATCGTCTGCGGCGACTCCCATACCGCGACCCACGGCGCGTTTGGCGCGCTGGCGTTCGGCATCGGCACATCGGAAGTTGAGCACGTTATGGCGACGCAGACTCTGAAACAGGGCCGCGCCAAAACCATGAAGATTGAGGTGAAGGGCAAAGCCGCGCCGGGTATCACCGCGAAAGATATCGTGCTGGCGATTATCGGCAAAACCGGCAGCGCAGGCGGTACCGGTCACGTGGTGGAATTCTGCGGTGAAGCCATTCAGGCGCTGAGCATGGAAGGCCGTATGACCCTGTGCAACATGGCGATTGAGATGGGTGCTAAAGCAGGCCTGGTCGCACCGGACGAAACCACCTTCAACTATGTGAAAGGCCGTCTGCACGCGCCGAAAGGTCAGGATTTTGACGACGCGGTCGCGTACTGGAAAACCCTGAAAACTGACGACGGTGCCAACTTTGATACCGTTGTCACGCTGCAGGCGGAAGAGATTGCGCCGCAAGTCACCTGGGGTACCAATCCTGGCCAGGTCATCTCCGTCAACGACAGCATTCCTGACCCGGCTTCCTTCGCCGATCCGGTCGAACGCGCCAGTGCGGAAAAAGCGCTGGCCTATATGGGGCTGAAACCCGGCGTACCGCTGACCGAGGTGAACATTGATAAGGTGTTCATCGGCTCCTGCACCAACTCCCGTATCGAGGACTTACGCGCGGCGGCAGAGATTGCCAAAGGCCGCAAAGTGGCGCCGGGCGTGCAGGCGCTGGTGGTTCCTGGCTCCGGTCCGGTGAAAGCCCAGGCGGAAGCGGAAGGACTGGATAAGATCTTTATCGAAGCAGGCTTCGAATGGCGTCTGCCGGGCTGCTCAATGTGTCTGGCGATGAACAACGACCGTCTGAATCCGGGCGAGCGCTGCGCCTCCACCAGCAACCGTAATTTTGAAGGCCGTCAGGGCCGGGGTGGACGCACTCACCTGGTCAGCCCGGCAATGGCCGCCGCTGCGGCAGTCACCGGCCATTTCGCCGATATTCGCAGCCTGAAATAAGGAGACAATCATGGCAGAGAAATTTACCCAACATACGGGCCGTGTTGTCCCGCTGGACGCCGCTAACGTCGATACGGACGCGATCATTCCGAAGCAGTTTTTGCAGAAAGTGACCCGCACTGGTTTTGGCGCACACTTGTTCAACGACTGGCGTTTTCTGGACGACAAAGGCGAAGTGCCAAACCCGGAGTTCGTCCTGAACTTCCCGGAATACAAAGGTGCATCCATTCTTCTGGCGCGGGAAAACTTCGGCTGCGGCTCCTCGCGTGAGCATGCGCCCTGGGCGCTGACCGACTACGGCTTTAAGGTGGTTATCGCCCCGAGCTTCGCGGATATCTTCTACGGCAACAGCTTCAACAACCAGTTGCTGCCGGTGACGCTGAGCGACGAGCAGGTCGATGAACTGTTCGCGCTGGTTAAGGCAAATCCAGGGATGGCATTTGAGGTGGATCTGGAAGCGGAAGTGGTGAAAGCCGGGGATAAGACCTACAGCTTCAGCATTGATGCCTTCCGTCGCCACTGTATGTTGAACGGTCTGGACAGCATTGGCCTGACGCTCCAGCACGAGGACGCCATCTCAGCGTACGAGAAAAAACAGCCTGCGTTTATGGGCTAAAGGCAATGGCCCGCAGGGCGCGGGCCATTGATAAGGGTGCGTTGAGGCTCAACCACTCTGGAGAGGCGGGGACACTTCCCCCGCCAATACCGCTAACGTTTCGCTTCGTAAGCCAACACTGCCGCCAGCTCTGTTTTCTCCTGTCTGAAGTGCAACTCACACAGCGAATCACGCACCATCCAGGTGAAGATCAATAGCGTCGTACAGATCAGAAACAAACCTAACAGCAGAGTACGTTTTGGCATTCCAGCCTCCTTATTGCTTTTCGGCAATGAAGAGACTAACCTCGCAATGATCGTTGTGAAGTTTGTCTCCCCATCAGTTTTTTGATGTGGGACTCTCCACTGTTTGCCTCTTGCGAAAGCCTGAGGCAAACAGCCTCAAGCACCCGTCACGCACTCTATGCGCCTTCTCTGTATCTGTCAGAAAATCGTTTCATTTCGTGAAGCCGCCTTCCAGAATCAAACATCCTTGACCCGGCAGGTCAGCCCAAGCGTTACCACCGAAATCGCCGCAATCATCCAGTAAACCGAGGCATGACCATAACTTTGCGCCAGCGCGCCCTGAATCACTCCCGCCAGAATAACGCCCGTCGAAATACTGTTGGTAAAAAGCGTAGTCGCAGAGCCGGCGCGGCCGGGCATGAGATCCTGGAACCAGAGCATGCCGATCCCGGCAACGATGCCAATGAACACGGCATTAAACAGCTGCAGCGCCAGCAACGCTTCACGCGAATGGAAAAGGAGCAGCCCCGCGTAGAACAGCACCCCAGCCGCCACGGCAACGATCATCATCCGACGCTTTCCGAAGCGCTTAACGTAATACCCCGCCAGAATCATCGCCGGAATTTCCAGCCCGGCGGCGGTCCCCATTAAGATCCCCGCAAGCTTGTCCGGTAGGTCTAGATCGCTGCTGATCCACAGCGGCATATCAATAATGTACATGGTGTTGCAGGTCCACATCAGCGTGGAGGCGATAAACAGCATCCGCACGTTTTTATCCTGCCAGCCGCTCACCTGAGTGATGGGCTTATCCGTCGTCTGCTCAACCCGGGCGACAGACGGCAGCGCAAAGGCAATCAGAGCCAGGCTGATAATAAAAATGCCTGCCGCGATAGAAAACATGACCGTAAAGCCATAGTTCAGCGCCAGCATGAAGGCCAGCGGCGGGCCGATGACCCACGCCAGCGAGAGCTGTGCGCGCATCACCGAGCTGAACATCACCACCTCTCGCGCCGAGCTGTCGGCGTATTCACGGGCCAGCGCGAACAGCTGCGGCATGGCGGTGTTCGCCAGAGAGGCCAGCAGCACGCCGCAGGTGATGAGCGTCAGGTAATGACGGTTAAAGGCAAAAAGCAGCGCGTTGCCCACGGCCATGGCGCAGCAAAAGAGGATCAGCCTGCGGCGATCGCCCTGGCTGTCGGATCGTTTCGCCAGCCCCAGGCTAACGAGGATCCCGGCAATTGCGTTAACGGTATAAAACAGGCCCACCCAAAACGGCTGCGCCCCCACCTCACGGCTGAGAAACAGACTCAGCGTCGGCGCCTGTAGCGCACCGGCCACGCCCATCATGAAGGCCACCAGCATAAAAGCGGCGTACACGCCATTCAGGCGGCGCCCCATCGTCATCAACCACAGCATGCGCAAGTCCTTGTGAAAGCGAATCGAAATTGGGTGAAAGAATAAACGAAAAAAGCCAGCAAAAACATTTTGCTGGCGGGTGATAAACACCAATACTCAGTCACACATGATCGAGGCGAGTTAGCGAGAAGAGGTCGGTTTCGTAACGTCCCACTGCATCAGATCTTCCAGGATTCTCAGCCGGTGCTCTGCACACTGGCGGGCCAGCCAGGACACTCCCTTTGTCGCTGAAAAGTACTGCTGATAAAACTGACGTGCGGTAGACCTCTTCATAATTTACCTCCTCACTTCATCGGGAAGCATTATTGGCTTAATATAGGGATTAATAAATTGCTGATTTTTTGTCAGGAGTTCCTCTTTTATGCCATCCGGTCGACTGCAACAACAATTCATTCGCCTGTGGCAGTGTTGCGAGGGTCAATCGCAGGAGACCACGCTTAACGAGCTGGCAGAACTCCTCAACTGCTCTCGCCGCCATATGCGCACGTTACTCAACACCATGCAGCAGCAGGGCTGGCTAAGCTGGGAGGCCGAGGCGGGACGCGGCAAGCGCTCACGCTTGACCTTCCTGTATACCGGCCTGGCGCTGCAGCAGCAGCGGGCGGAGGATCTGCTGGAGCAGGACCGTATCGATCAGCTGGTACAGCTGGTGGGCGACAAAGCCGCCGTGCGCCAGATGCTGGTCTCACACCTGGGACGCAGCTTTCGCCAGGGACGCCACATTCTGCGGGTGCTTTACTATCGTCCGATGAAAAATCTGTTGCCCGGTACGGCATTGCGACGTTCTGAAACCCACATGGCCCGGCAGATATTCAGCGGTCTGACGAAAATAAATGAGGAAAACGGGGAACTGGAAGCGGATATAGCGCACCACTGGCAGCAGATTTCCCCTCTGCACTGGCGTTTCTTTTTACGCCCGGGCATTCACTTCCACCATGGCCGCGAGCTGGAGATGCGTGACGTTATCGCCTCTTTAGAGCGCGCCCGCACGCTGCCGCTCTATTCGCATATCACGCGGATCCACTCCCCAACGGCCTGGACGCTGGATATTGAGCTGTCCCAGCCAGACAACTGGCTGCCGTGGCTTCTGGGCTACGTGCCCTCGATGATCCTGCCTGCCGAGTGGCGATCCCTGAACAATTTTTCCAGCCAGCCGATCGGTACAGGCCCCTACTCCGTTACGCGCAATAACAGCAATCAGCTGAAGATCCGCGCCTTTGATGACTATTTTGGCTATCGGGCACTGATCGACGAAGTGAACGTCTGGGTGTTACCGGACCTCAACGAAGAGCTGAGCGCAGGCCTCACCCTGGAGGGGCCCACAACCAGCGAAAAGGCGTTCGAGAGTCGCCTGGAGGAGGGCTGCTACTATCTTCTTTTTGACAGCCGCAGCCACCGCGGAGCAAACCACGACGTCCGCAAGTGGATCAGCCATATTCTGGCCCCGGCTAACCTGATTTATCACGCTGAAGAACAATACCAGACCTGGTGGTTTCCGGCCTATGGCCTGCTTCCGCGCTGGCACCATGCTCAGCCGGTGCGCAGTGAAAAACCCGCCGGGCTGGAGACCATCACCCTCAGCTACTATCGCGATCACATTGAGCACCGGTTTATCGCGAGGATCATGAGTAAACTGCTGGCGGCCGAAGGCGTGACGCTGGCGATACAGGAAGTCGATTATGATGAATGGCACCGCGGGGATGTCGTCAGCGATATCTGGCTCAACAGCGCGAACTTTACGCTGCCGCTTGATTTCTCGCTCTTTTCACACCTGTATGAAGTGCCTCTTATTCAGCACTGCATCAGCCGGGACTGGCAGCAGGACGCCGCGAAGTGGCGGGCAGGAGAGATGGATCTGGCCGCGTGGTGCCAGGAACTCCTGACCGGGCAGACGATCGTACCGTTGATCCACCACTGGCTGCTGATCCAGGGGCAGCGCAGCATGCGCGGCCTGCGGATGAACACCCTGGGCTGGTTTGATTTTAAATCAGCCTGGTTTGCGCCGCCGGAGCCATAACGCTTTCGTAATATTCACCAAATCATTACAATAGCGCCGTTCTCAACGGGGTGCTGCATCACAGATGTGCGCTGAGATAATACCCGTCGAACCTGATCCGGATAACGCCGGCGAAGGGATTTGAGGCTGTTTCTCAAAATCCTTTGCCACTCAACCCTGAGGTGCAAAGTGTTAAAAAACGTTCTTCCTCTGCTGGCGCTGGTTGCGCTGCCTGTTTTTGCTAAGCCTGTTCTGACGGTCTATACCTACGACTCCTTCTCCGCCGACTGGGGCCCCGGCCCGGTGGTTAAAAAAGCCTTTGAAGCCGACTGCAACTGCGAGCTGAAGTTCGTGGCGCTGGAAGATGGCGTGTCGCTGCTTAACCGCCTGCGCATGGAAGGGAAAAACAGCAAGGCCGACGTGGTGCTCGGGCTGGATAACAACCTGCTGGAAGCCGCCACTCAAACTAAACTGTTTGCCAAAAGCGGCGTAGCGGCAGATGCCGTCAACGTGCCGGGCGGCTGGAAAAACGACACCTTCGTTCCTTTCGATTACGGCTACTTTGCGTTCGTCTACGATAAAAACAAGCTGAAGAACCCGCCGAAGAGCCTGAAAGAGCTGGTCGAAAGCGACCAGAAATGGCGCGTGATATACGAAGATCCGCGCACCAGCACGCCGGGTCTGGGCCTGCTGCTGTGGATGCAGAAAGTCTACGGAGACAAAACGCCGGAGGCGTGGCAAAAGCTGGCTGCGAAAACCGTTACGGTCACTAAAGGCTGGAGCGAAGCCTATGGCCTGTTCCTGAAAGGCGAAAGCGATCTGGTGCTGAGCTACACCACCTCTCCGGCCTATCATATTATTGCCGAGAAGAAAGACAACTACGCGGCTGCGAATTTCGCTGAAGGTCACTACCTGCAGGTTGAAGTGGCTGCCCGCACCGCCGCCAGCAAACAGCCGGAACTGGCCGAGAAGTTCCTGAAATTTATGGTCTCCCCGGCATTCCAGAACGCCATTCCGACGGGCAACTGGATGTACCCGGTTACCGACGCGACGCTGCCGGCAGGCTTTGAGCAGCTGAACAAACCGCAGACCGCGCTGGAATTTACGCCGCAGCAGGTTGCCGCGCAGCGCGCCGCATGGATAAGCGAATGGCAACGCGCCGTCAGCCGCTGATCCCCGGCTGGTTAGTTCCCGGACTGATTGCCGCCATACTGATGGTGGTCGTCAGTCTGGGAGCGTTTCTGGCGCTGTGGTTTAACGCGCCAGAGAGCGATCTTCCCGCGCTCTGGCACGATAGCTATCTCTGGCACGTCATCCGTTTCTCCTTCTGGCAGGCGTTTCTTTCCGCGCTGCTGTCAGTCATCCCGGCCATTTTCCTTGCGCGCGCCCTCTATCGCAGACGTTTCCCCGGCAGGCTGGCCCTGCTGCGCCTGTGCGCCATGACGCTGATCCTGCCCGTACTGGTGGCCGTTTTTGGTATTCTGAGCGTATACGGTCGCCAGGGCTGGCTGGCCTCGCTCTTCGCGTCTTTAGGCCTGGAATGGACCTTCTCCCCTTACGGCCTGAAGGGCATCCTGCTGGCACACATTTTCTTCAATATGCCGATGGCGACGCGCCTCTTTTTGCAGGCGCTGGAGAACATACCCGGCGAGCAGCGCCAGATTGCCGCCCAGCTTGGCATGCGCGGATGGTCATTCTTCCGCTTTGTCGAATGGCCGTGGCTGCGACGTCAGATTGCCCCGGTGGCCGCGCTGATCTTTATGCTCTGTTTCGCCAGCTTTGCGACCGTGCTTTCTCTCGGCGGCGGCCCGCAGGCCACCACCATTGAGCTGGCGATCTATCAGGCATTAAGTTACGACTACGATCCGGGGCGCGCCGCGTTGCTGGCGATCGTACAGATGGTGTGCTGCCTGGCGCTGGTGTTACTCAGCCAGCGGCTGAGCAAAGCGATCCCCGCAGGAAGCAATAATCTTTCTGGCTGGCGCGATCCGCAGGACAGCCTGCACAGCCGCATCTCGGACGTGATGCTGATCGCGCTGGCGCTCCTGCTTCTGCTGCCGCCGCTGCTGGCCGTGATCGCCGATGGCCTCAACAGGAATGTGGTATCGGTACTTCAACAGCCGGTCCTGTGGCAATCCACATGGACCTCATTGCGTATCGCGCTGGCAGCCGGGCTAATCTGCGTGACGCTGACCATGATGCTGCTCTGGAGCAGCCGCGAGCTGTACGCGCGACATGCCCGTAAAGCCGGACACGCGCTGGAACTGACGGGCATGCTGATCCTGGCGATGCCGGGCATTGTGCTGGCGACCGGCTTCTTTTTACTGTTTAACAGCACCATCGGCCTGCCGGAAAGCGCCGACGGCATCGTCATTTTTACCAACGCCTTAATGGCCATACCGTACGCGCTGAAGGTGCTGGAAAACCCGATGCGGGATGTTAACAGCCGGTACAGCGCCCTGTGCCAGTCCCTTGGCATTATGGGCTGGCGGCGGCTGAAAGTGGTCGAACTACGCGCCCTGAAGCGACCGCTCGCCCAGGCGATGGCCTTCGCCTGCGTGCTGTCGATTGGGGATTTTGGCGTGGTGGCCCTCTTTGGCAACGAGGATTTCCGCACGCTGCCGTTCTGGCTTTATCAGCAAATTGGCTCCTACCGCAGCCAGGACGGTGCCGTCACGGCGCTGCTCCTGTTACTGCTGTGCTTTGCCTTATTTACCGTTATCGAAAAACTTCCGGGGCGTGATGTTAAAACTGACTGATGTAACCTGGCTTTACCAGCACCTGCCAATGCGTTTTACCCTCTCCGTTCGTCAGGGAGAGCGAATTGCGGTGCTTGGCCCAAGCGGGGCCGGTAAAAGTACCCTGCTCAATTTGATTGCCGGTTTTTTGCAGCCTGTCAGCGGGTCGATAGTCATTGATAATGGCGAGTATACCTACGCTCCGCCGGCTAAGCGCCCGGTGTCGATGCTGTTTCAGGAAAACAATCTGTTTAATCACCTTACGGTGTGGCAGAACATCGCGCTGGGAATCGATCCGGGGTTAAAACTCAATGCTGCGCAGCGTCAGAAGCTGGAGGCGATTGCCGAACAAATGGGCCTGTCCGCGTTGATTTCCAGACTGCCCGGTGAGCTTTCCGGCGGCCAGCGTCAGCGCGTGGCGCTGGCACGTTGTCTGGTGCGCGAACAGCCGCTGCTGCTGCTCGATGAACCCTTCTCGGCACTCGACCCGGCCCTGCGCCAGGAGATGCTCTCGCTGGTGGAAGAGGTTTGCCAGCGCCAGCAGATCACGATGCTGATGGTTTCGCACAGCATTGAAGATGCCGCACGCATTGCGCCGCGATCGGTAGTGATCGCGGAGGGACGGATTTTTTGGGATGGAGAAACAGAAGAACTTCTGAGTGGTAACGCGGGGGCGTCTTCATTGTTGGGCATTCGTGCGGTCTGACGCCCTCACCCTGGCCCTCTCCCACGGGGAGAGGGAAAACACCTTAACGGCTCACCACCTTCAGCAGGATCTCGCCGTACACCGGCATCAGCGGATGACGAATCAGCGCGACCAGCGCCACCACCGCCACGCCCAGCGTCAGCGGGGCCAGCCATAGCAGGCGCGCGCGCGGGAGATAGCGCGTCAGGCGATCGACGCTGGCTTTCGCGCTGCGCCATAGCCGCCAGCAAAGCCAGGCCGCCAGCCACAGCAGTACCGCCGTTCCCAGCAGCAGCCACTTGAACTCACCGCTTTGCATACCGTCAGGGATATCAATGGCCGCACCCGCGAGGATCCCCGGCAGGAAGTAAAACGGCGGCCAGAATACGCAGCCGATAATGTTCGGCACCACGAATTTTGCGACGGGCAGATCCAGCATCCCCGCCACCATCGGCACCAGCGGACGCGTTGGCCCGACAAAGCGGCCTACCAGAATGGTGAACATGCTGTGCTGGTGCAGCGCATGTTCGGTTTTATCCAGCAGCGCTTTGTTCTTTTTCATGAACGACCAGCGGTGCAGCGGCTTCTTAAAGCGCCAGCCCAGCCAGAAGGAGATCCAGTCCCCCAGCAGGCAGCCGATAATCCCGGCCAGCCACGCCTGCCAGAAATTGACCTCACCGCTGCCGATAAGCGCCCCAAGCCCCGCCATCATCACGGTGCCAGGCAGGATCAGCCCAACCAGCGCCAGCGATTCCAGAAACGCCACCAGCGCCACAGCGATAAGCGAGTACATAACGGACTGGGTAATAAAGTGTTCCAGCAATGCCTGCATAACTATTCCGGTCAGAAAACGAATCAGCGATTCTGCTTAGCGCCCCGCACCGCGTCAAGGCATCAATTGTCTGAATAGTTTACAGGATGCTCCTGAAGTTCACCTGAATGTTTACCGTTTATTCACATCCCGCGCGGAATTCACTGGGACTGGCGCCGGTGCACTTCTTAAACACGCGAGAGAAATAGAGCTGATCTTCAAAGCCCACGTTGCGTCCGACGGTCGCGATAGGCATCCGGGTGGTGCTGAGCAATAGCTTTGCCTGGCTGATGCGCTGATCCTCACGCCAGCTCAGCACGCTCACGCCAAGCTGCTGGCGGAACAGGTGTGACAGGCGGGACGGCGAAAGACAGACGTGCTGGGCAACGCTGGCGATATCAAACTGGCTGTCGGCCAGATGGTCGCTGATGTACTGGCAGGCGTCGCGGACGCGGTTATCCAACGGCGGGTTAAGCGACTCGTTGATCGCCTCCATGCGGCGCAGCAGCACCTGCTCAAGCAGGTTGATCGCCAGCAGTTCGGCATAGCGCCCGCCCGCCTGCCCCGCCTCAATAATTTGTGCGAACAGTTCACGAAACTGCGCCAGATGCGCCTCATCCGGACGATAAAAACCGGTTTGCGCGAAAATAGCCGGCCATGAGAGCCACTCCTGCCAGTAGGCGCGCGGGCGGAAATAGACCCACTGGTGATACCACTCTTTGGCGTCCGGGTGACGCCCGTAGTGGTGGATCTCCCCCGGCGGGAACAGCAGCATATCGCCCGGGCGGCAAACAAACTGCCGATCGCCGTTTTTGATCACCCCTTCCCCGCGTACGGTCAGGTTCAGAATATACCCTTTCATGCCGAGCGGCCGGTCGACGTAAAAATCGAGATACCCCTCGGCCTCAATTGGCGTCAGCCCCGCCACCAGATGGGCGTTAAATGAGTATCCCGGCAGCAGGGGATCGTTTTGCGGTTCGGCCATAGATTCAGTTCTCCCAAGGGTCCTGAAGGAAACCATTTGTCCATATCGTTAAAAGCAGTATAAAAATGGCCTGCGAAAAGATCCAAAAAGCATCACGCCTCTTTTACGTCCGCCATGTTTCAGCCTTTTCCCCTGATTTTTCTGCCGGCACGGGCAGAGAAGCAGTAACAAAAGTGTCTATAAGTGCGGCAGAAATGTCCACATTGAATATTTGCACGGCGTCACACTTTCCGTCGTAACAGCAATTTAGTCCATAAGATTAGCGGATCCTGCCTGACGATTTTTATCCCCAGTCTCTAATGTTCTTCCATACCTGTTTCGGATGGAGCAACACCATGGCAATTGCAATTGGCCTCGATTTTGGCAGCGACTCGGTTCGCGCGCTGGCAGTGGACTGTACGACTGGCCAGGAGATAGCAACCAGCGTTGAGTGGTATCCGCGCTGGCAAGAGGGGCGCTACTGCGACGCGCCAAACAACCAGTTCCGTCACCACCCGCGCGATTACATTGAATCGATGGAAGCGGCGATCAAAACCGTGCTGGCTGAACTGACTGACGCCCAGCGGGCCGACGTCGTGGGGATTGGTGTCGACAGCACCGGTTCAACGCCAGCCCCGGTGGACGCTGAAGGCCGCGTGCTGGCGCTGCGCCCGGAGTTTGCCGACAACCCGAACGCCATGTTCGTGCTTTGGAAAGACCATACTGCCGTGGAAGAGGCGGAAGCCATCACCCGCTTATGCCATCAGCCGGGCAAAACCGACTACTCGCGATACATCGGCGGCATCTACTCCAGCGAATGGTTCTGGGCCAAAATCCTGCACGTTACCCGCGCGGACGCTTCGGTCGCCCAGGCCGCGGCATCCTGGATTGAGCTGTGCGACTGGGTTCCCGCCCTGCTCTCCGGCACCACTCGCCCGCAGGATATCCGCCGCGGCCGCTGCAGCGCCGGGCATAAATCCCTGTGGCATGAAGGCTGGGGCGGTCTTCCTCCGGCAGCGTTCTTCGATGAACTTGACCCGATCATCAACAAAAATCTGAAATACCCGCTCTTTACCGACACCTTCACCGCCGATATTCCGGTCGGCACGCTCTGCGAAGAGTGGGCGACGCGTCTCGGCCTGCCGCAAAGCGTGACCATTTCCGGCGGCGCGTTCGATTGCCACATGGGTGCCGTGGGTGCGGGTGCGCAGCCTAACACGCTGGTGAAAGTGATCGGCACCTCTACCTGCGACATCCTGACGGCAGATAAAGCCAGCGTCGGCGACCGCGCGGTGAAAGGGATCTGCGGCCAGGTTGACGGCAGCGTGGTGCCAGATTTTATCGGCCTCGAAGCCGGTCAGTCCGCGTTTGGCGATATCTACGCCTGGTTTGGCCGGGTGCTGGGCTGGCCGCTGGATCGGCTGGCGGAAACGCACCCTGAACTGAAAACCCAGATTACCGCGAGCAAAAAACAGCTCCTGCCGCAGCTCACCGAAGCCTGGGCAAAAAATCCGTCCCTCGACCACCTGCCGGTGGTGCTGGACTGGTTTAACGGTCGCCGCACGCCGTTTGCCAACCAGCGCCTGAAGGGGGTGATTACCGATCTCAACCTGGCGACCGATGCCCCGGCGCTGTTCGGCGGTCTGATTGCCGCCACCGCGTTCGGCGCGCGCGCCATTATGGAGTGCTTCACCGAACAGGGCATCGACGTGAACAACGTGATGGCGCTGGGCGGTATCGCCCGTAAAAACCCAGTGATTATGCAGGCCTGCTGCGACGTGCTGAACCGTCCGCTGCAGATTGTGGCCTCCGATCAGTGCTGCGCGCTGGGCGCCGCGATTTTCGCTGCCGTGGCCGCAGGCGTTCATGCGGATATCCCGACCGCGCAGCAGCACATGGCAAGCGCCGTCGAAAACACGCTCCAGCCGCGTGTCCAGCAGGCACAACGCTTTGAACAGCTTTATCAGCGCTACCAGCAATGGGCAAAAAGCGCCGAGCTTCACTATCTCCCTGTCGCCGCCCCGGCCAAAAGCACCGCGGACACTACGGCAACCCTGACCCATTAAGGACACGATGATGACCATTTTTAATAATTATGAAGTGTGGTTTGTGATTGGCAGCCAGCATCTGTACGGACCGGAAGCGCTGCAGCAGGTAACGAAACACGCGGAGCACGTGGTTAACGCGCTGAACGCGGAAGCCAAACTGCCGTGCAAACTGGTGCTGAAGCCGCTGGGTACGACGCCGGACGAAATCACCAATATCTGCCGTGACGCCAACTACGACGACAAATGCGCCGGCCTGGTCGTGTGGCTGCACACCTTCTCACCGGCCAAAATGTGGATCAACGGCCTGGCAATCCTCAACAAACCGCTGCTGCAGTTCCACACCCAGTTCAATGCCTCCCTGCCGTGGGACAGCATCGACATGGACTTCATGAACCTGAACCAGACCGCGCACGGCGGCCGCGAGTTCGGCTTCATCGGCGCGCGCATGCGCCAGCAGCACGCTGTGGTCACCGGCCACTGGCAGGACGGCAAGGCGCAACAACGCATTGGCTCCTGGATGCGTCAGGCGGTCTCTAAGCAGGATACCCGTCACCTGAAAGTGGTGCGTTTCGGCGACAACATGCGTGAAGTGGCGGTGACCGACGGTGACAAAGTGGCCGCGCAGATCAAGTTCGGCTTCTCCGTGAATACCTGGGCGGTGGGCGACCTGGTGCAGGTGGTGAATGAAATCAGCGACGGCGACGTGAGCGCGCTGGTGGACGAGTACGAGAGCAGCTATCGCCTGACGCCTGCTGCACAAATCAACGGCGACAAGCGCCAGAACGTGCTGGATGCCGCGCGCATTGAGCTGGGCATGAAGCGTTTTCTGGAACAGGGCGGCTTCCATGCTTTTACTACCACTTTTGAAGACCTCCACGGGCTGAAACAGCTGCCGGGCCTGGCCGTACAACGTCTGATGCAGCAGGGCTACGGCTTTGCGGGTGAAGGCGACTGGAAAACTGCCGCTCTGCTTCGCATCATGAAGGTGATGTCGACCGGTCTGCAGGGCGGCACCTCCTTTATGGAGGACTACACCTACCACTTCGAGAACGGCAACGATCTGGTGCTCGGTTCGCACATGCTGGAAGTGTGTCCCTCCATCGCGGTTGAAGAGAAACCGATCCTTGACGTGCAGTACCTCGGCATCGGCGGCAAAGCGGATCCGGCCCGTCTGATCTTCAACACCCGTACCGGTCCGGCCATCAACGCCAGCCTGATCGACCTCGGCGACCGCTTCCGCCTGCTGGTGAACTGCGTCGATGCGGTTGAAACCCCGCACTCTCTGCCGAAGCTGCCGGTCGCCAATGCCCTGTGGAAAGCGCAGCCGGACCTGCCAACCGCGTCAGAGGCGTGGATCCTGGCGGGTGGCGCGCACCACACCGTCTTCAGCCACGCGCTGGACCTGAACGATATGCGCCAGTTTGCCGAGCTGCACGATATCGAGCTGACCGTGATTGATAACGACACCCGTCTGCCAGCCTTTAAAGATGCGCTGCGCTGGAACGAAGTCTATTACGGTTCAAAACGCTAAGTACGTAATGCCCGGTGGCGCTGCGCTCGCCGGGCAGGGAGACAACGATGTTAGAAGATCTCAAACGTCAGGTACTTGAAGCCAACCTGGCGCTGCCAAAACATAACCTGGTGACCCTGACCTGGGGCAACGTCAGCGCCGTTGACCGGGAAAAAGGGGTATTCGTGATCAAGCCTTCGGGCGTGGATTACACGGTGATGACCGCAGAGGATATGGTCGTGGTCAGCATCGAAACGGGTGAAGTGGTGGAAGGTAACAAAAAACCGTCGTCCGATACGCCCACCCACCGTCTGCTGTATCAGTCCTTCCCGACTATCGGCGGCATCGTGCATACCCATTCGCGTCACGCGACCATCTGGGCGCAGGCGGGCCAGTCCATTCCGGCCACCGGCACCACCCACGCGGACTACTTTTACGGCACCATTCCCTGCACGCGTCTGATGACCGATGCGGAGATTAACGGTGAGTACGAATGGGAAACCGGGAACGTGATCGTCGAAACCTTTGAAAAACAGGGGATCGACGCGGCGCAAATGCCCGGCGTACTGGTGCATTCTCACGGCCCGTTTGCCTGGGGTAAAAACGCGCAAGACGCGGTGCATAACGCAATAGTGCTGGAGGAAATCGCCTACATGGGGATCTTCTGCCGCCAGCTGGCACCGCAGTTGCCGGATATGCAGCAAACCCTGCTGGATAAACACTACCTGCGCAAGCACGGCGCGAAGGCCTATTACGGACAATAAACTGTATATATCCCCAGCATAAAACATTCAACCAGGCTATAATCAGGCCTGGTTTTGTTTTTGGGATAACGGCGTGGCACAAGCGCAAGAAGGCTTTTTACTGACCCGACACTGGCGGGATACCCCTCAGGGCACCGAGGTTGCGTTCTGGCTGGCGACAGACAACGGCCCGCTGCACGTTACGCTTCCTCCTCAGGAGTCCGTGGCGTTTATCCCTGAAGGCCACGTCGAGAAGGTAAAGCAGCTGCTGCGCGGTGAAAACGGCTGGCGCCTCACGCCTCTTGAGCTAAAAGATTTCCATCGTCAGCCGGTGTATGGCCTTTACTGCCGCGCCCATCGCCAGCTGATGCGCTACGAAAAACTGCTGCGCGAAGCGGGCGTGACGCTCTACGAAGCGGACATTCGTCCGCCGGAACGCTTTCTGATGGAGCGGTTTATTACCGCCCCCGTCTGGGTTGACGGCGCTGAGCAAAACGGCACCCTTATCAACGCTCGCCTCAAGCCTAATCCGCATTATCGCCCCCCGCTAAAGTGGGTTTCCCTGGATATCGAAACCACCCGTCACGGCGAACTGTACTGCATCGGCCTGGAAGGCTGCGGGCAGCGGGTTGTCTATATGCTCGGGCCGCCGAACGGCGATGCGTCCGCGCTCGATTTTCAGCTTGAGTACGTCAACAGCCGACCGCAGCTGCTGGAGAAGCTTAACCAGTGGTTTGCCGAGCACGACCCGGACGTGCTGATCGGCTGGAACGTGGTGCAGTTTGACCTGCGCGTACTGCAAAAACACGCAGAGCGGTATCGCATCCCACTGATGCTCGGGCGCGGAAATACGGAGCTGGAGTGGCGTGAGCACGGCTTTAAGAACGGCGTGTTCTTTGCGCAGGCCAACGGCCGCCTGATTATCGACGGCATCGAGGCGCTGAAATCCGCGTTCTGGAATTTCTCCTCCTTCTCTCTGGAAGCGGTAGCGCAGGAATTGCTCGGTGAAGGCAAATCCATCGACAATCCGTGGGACCGCATGGACGAGATTGACCGGCGCTTCAACGAAGACAAACCGGCGCTCGCTACCTATAACCTGAAAGACTGCGAGCTGGTGACGCAGATATTCCACAAAACCGAGATCATGCCGTTCCTGCTGGAGCGTGCGACGGTAAATGGCCTCGCGGCTGACAGGCACGGCGGCTCGGTAGCCGCCTTTAGCCACCTCTATTTCCCACGAATGCACCGTGCGGGCTATGTTGCGCCCAACCTCGGGGACATACCGCCGCAGGCCAGCCCCGGCGGCTACGTGATGGACTCCCGCCCAGGACTGTATGACTCGGTTCTGGTGCTGGACTACAAAAGCCTCTACCCGTCAATTATCCGCACTTTCCTTATTGACCCGGTGGGGCTGGTGGAGGGGATGGCGCAGCCAGACGACGCGCACAGCACCGAAGGTTTTCTCGGAGCACGCTTCTCGCGCGAAAAACACTGTCTGCCGGAGATTGTGGGGAACATCTGGCACGGCCGCGACGAGGCGAAACGTCATGGCAACAAGCCGCTCTCGCAGGCCCTGAAAATTATTATGAACGCTTTCTACGGCGTGCTGGGTACCAGCGCCTGCCGCTTCTTCGATCCGCGTCTGGCGTCGTCCATCACCATGCGCGGACACGACATCATGCGTCAGACCAAAGCGCTGATTGAATCCCGGGGCTATGACGTTATCTACGGCGACACGGATTCAACCTTTGTGTGGCTTAAGGGCGCACATTCAGAAGACGACGCCTCACGAATCGGCAAAGAACTGGTGGCCTTCGTAAACGACTGGTGGCAGGAACATTTGCAAAAAGAGCGGTTAACCAGCGCATTAGAACTGGAATTTGAAACCCACTTTGCCCGCTTTTTAATGCCCACCATCCGCGGTACTGACCAGGGCAGCAAGAAGCGCTACGCCGGGCTGATCCAGGAGGGTGAAAAGCAGAGAATGGTGTTTAAGGGGCTGGAGACGGTGCGCACTGACTGGACGCCGCTGGCCCAGCAGTTCCAGAAGACGCTCTATCTGCGGATCTTCCGCAACGAGCCCTATCAGGACTACATCCGCGAAACCATCGCCAGCCTGATGGCCGGCGAGCTGGATGACCAGCTGGTGTATCGCAAGCGCCTGCGCCGCCCGCTGGCGGAGTACCAGCGCAACGTCCCGCCCCACGTGCGCGCCGCGCGCCTGGCGGACGAAGAGAATGTACGCCGTGGCCGCGCGCCACAGTATCAGAACCGGGGGACGATAAAATACGTCTGGACAACGAACGGGCCGGAGCCCGTTGATTACCAGCAGTCGCCTCTCGATTACGATCACTACCTGACCCGCCAGCTTCAGCCGGTTGCGGAGGGAATTTTACCGTTCATCGACGACGATTTTGCTACACTTGTGACAGGGCAACTTGGCCTATTTTGACGCGTGACGAAATGGCTGCCATCCAGTACCATAGCGCCCTTTCCATTCCCGGACCCATTTTTCGATGACCGTCTTTTTTGACGGGGGTCGAACTATTGCCTGCAATTAAAGATTAGAGCCGAACAACTATGCCTTTTACACTTGGTCAACGCTGGATCAGCGATACAGAAAGCGAACTTGGATTAGGAACCGTCGTTGCCGTTGATGCGCGCATGGTTACCCTCCTCTTCCCTGCTACCGGTGAAAACCGCCTGTACGCTCGCAATGACTCCCCTGTGACCCGCGTAATGTTCAATCCGGGCGACACCGTGACCAGCCACGAAGGCTGGCAGCTAAAGGTTGAAGACGTAAAAGAAGAGAATGGACTGCTCGCCTACATCGGAACGCGTCTTGATACCGACGAGACGAACGTCATCCTGCGTGAAGTGCTGCTCGACAGCAAACTGGTGTTCAGCAAGCCGCAGGACCGCCTGTTTGCCGGGCAAATCGACCGTATGGATCGCTTCTCGCTGCGCTACCGCGCGCGTAAGTTCCAGAGCGAACAGTACCGCATGCCGTGGAGTGGCCTGCGCGGCCAGCGCACCAGCCTGATCCCCCACCAGCTGAATATCGCCCATGACGTGGGCCGTCGCCATGCGCCCCGCGTGCTGCTTGCTGACGAAGTGGGCCTGGGTAAAACCATCGAAGCGGGCATGATCCTACACCAGCAGCTGCTCTCCGGCGCTGCCGAGCGCGTGCTGATTGTCGTGCCGGAAACGCTGCAACACCAGTGGCTGGTGGAGATGCTGCGCCGCTTTAACCTGCGCTTCTCCCTGTTCGACGACGAGCGCTATGCCGAAGCGCAGCACGACGCGGACAACCCGTTTGAAACCGAACAGCTGGTAATCTGCTCGCTGGATTTCGTGCGCCGCAGCAAGCAGCGTCTTGAGCATCTGTGCGATGCCGAATGGGACCTGATGGTCGTCGACGAAGCGCACCACCTGGTGTGGAGCGAAGATGCCCCAAGCCGCGAATATATGGCGATTGAACAGCTTGCCGAGCGCGTGCCCGGCGTCCTGCTGCTGACCGCAACGCCGGAGCAGCTCGGTCTGGAAAGTCACTTCGCCCGTCTGCGCCTGCTCGATCCAAACCGTTTCCACGACTTCGCTCAGTTCGTGGAAGAGCAGAACAACTACCGTCCAGTTGCGGATGCCGTCGCGCTGCTGCTGGCGGGTAAACGTCTCTCAAACGATGAACTTAACACTCTGAGCGATCTGATTGGCGAGCAGGATATCGAGCCGCTGCTGCAGGCTGCGAACAGCGACAGCGAGAATGCGGGATCCGCGCGTAAAGAGCTGATCGACATGCTGATGGACCGTCACGGCACCAGCCGCGTGCTGTTCCGCAACACCCGTAACGGCGTGAAAGGGTTCCCGAAACGCGAACTGCACACCATCAAGCTCCCGCTGCCGACGCAGTATCAGACGGCGATTAAAGTCTCCGGCATTATGGGCGCGCGCAAAACTCAGGAAGAGCGCGCGCGTGACATGCTCTACCCGGAACAGATTTATCAGGAATTTGAAGGCGATACCGGCACCTGGTGGAACTTCGACCCGCGCGTGGAGTGGCTGATGGGCTACCTGACCGCGCACCGCTCCCAGAAAGTGCTGGTGATCTGCGCCAAAGCCGCCACCGCTCTGCAGCTGGAACAGGTTCTGCGCGAGCGCGAAGGCATTCGTGCCGCCGTGTTCCACGAAGGCATGTCCATCGTCGAGCGCGACCGCGCGGCGGCGTGGTTCAGTGAAGAGGACAGCGGCGCGCAGGTGATGCTGTGCTCCGAAATCGGTTCTGAAGGGCGTAACTTCCAGTTCGCCAGCAATCTGGTGATGTTCGATCTGCCGTTCAACCCGGATCTGCTGGAGCAGCGTATCGGCCGTCTGGATCGTATCGGCCAGGCGCATGATATTCAGATCCACGTGCCGTACCTGGAAAAAACCGCTCAGTCGGTACTGGTGCGCTGGTTCCACGAAGGTCTGGATGCGTTTGAGCATACCTGCCCAACGGGCCGCACCATTTATGACCAGGTGCATGGCGATCTGATCGGTTACCTGGCCGCGCCGGAAAATACCGACGGTTTTGACGATCTGATTAAATCCTGCCGCGAGAAACATGAAGCGCTGAAGGCGCAGCTTGAACAGGGGCGCGACCGCCTGCTGGAGTTCCACTCCAACGGTGGCGAAAAAGCGCAGGCGCTTGCCGAGAGCATTGAAGAACAAGATGACGACACCAGCCTGATCGGCTTCTCCATGAACCTGTTCGACATTGTCGGGATTAACCAGGACGATCGTGGCGAGAACCTGATCGTGTTAACCCCGTCAGACCACATGCTGGTGCCCGATTTCCCGGGTCTGCCGGAAGATGGCTGTACCATCACCTTCGAGCGTGACGTGGCGCTGTCCCGCGAAGATGCTCAGTTCATCACCTGGGAACACCCGCTGATCCGCAACGGGCTGGATCTGATCCTCTCCGGAGATACCGGCAGCAGCACCATCTCCCTGTTGAAAAACAAGGCGCTGCCCGTAGGCACGCTGCTGCTGGAGCTGATCTATGTTGTGGAAGCGCAAGCGCCGAAACAGCTGCAGCTCAACCGCTTCCTGCCGCCAACGCCGGTGCGTTTGCTGCTGGATAAAAACGGTACGAACCTGGCAGGACAGGTGGAGTTCGAAAGCTTCAACCGCCAGCTGAGCGCGGTGAACCGCCATACCGGCAGCAAGCTGGTGAACGCGGTGCAGCAGGACGTGCACGCCATTCTCCAGCAGGGCGAAATCCAGATCGAAAAAGCGGCCCGAGACCTGATTGACGCCGCGCGCAATGAAGCCGACGAGAAACTGTCTGCCGAGCTGTCCCGTCTGGAAGCGTTAAAAGCGGTCAACCCGAACATCCGCGACGACGAACTGGCGGCAATTGAAAGCAACCGTCAGCAGGTGCTGGAAAGCCTGAATCAGGCGGGATGGCGTCTCGATGCCCTGCGTCTTATCGTTGTGACGCATCAGTAAACGGAGCGCAAGATGGTGATGGAGCCGTATAATCCGCCGCAGGATCCCTGGCTGGTCATTCTGTATCAGGATGAACACATCATGGTGGTCAATAAACCCAGCGGCCTGTTGTCCGTGCCGGGCCGTCTGGATGAGCACAAAGACAGCGTGATGACGCGCATTCAGCGCGATTATCCGCAGGCCGAGTCCGTCCATCGCCTGGACATGGCCACCAGCGGCGTGATTGTGGTGGCGCTGAATAAAGCGGCGGAGCGCGAGCTGAAGCGTCAGTTCCGCGAGCGCGAGCCGAAGAAGCAGTATGTTGCCCGCGTCTGGGGCCACCCGGCGCAGGCGGAAGGGCTGGTGGATTTACCGCTGATTTGCGACTGGCCGAACAGGCCAAAGCAGAAGGTGTGTTATGAAACCGGCAAGGCCGCGCAAACCGAATATGAAGTGCTGGAGTACGCACCGGATAATACTGCGCGCGTCCTGCTTAAGCCGATTACCGGACGTTCACACCAGCTGCGCGTGCATATGCTTGCGCTGGGTCACCCGATTCTGGGTGACCGCTTCTACGCCCCGCCAGAGGCCCTGGCGTTAGCGCCACGCCTGCAGCTCCATGCGCAGACGCTCACCATCACCCACCCTACTTTCGGTAACGCGATGACGTTTAAAGCCCCGGTGGACTTCTGAAAAAAAAGCCCGACATTGTCGGGCTTTTTCTTATTTGAAACCTTTCTTCTCTTTAATGAGCTCGTACGCCTTCTGGATTTCCTGCGCTTTTTGCTTCGCCATCTCCATCATTTCCGGCGGTAAACCTTTCGCCACCAGCTTGTCAGGATGATGCTCGCTCATCAGCTTACGGTAGGCACGTTTAATCGTGGTTTGATCGTCCGTGGGCTTCACGCCAAGCACGTTGCAGGCATCTTCCAGCGTCGGGCCACGCTGCGCCTGCTGCCATGCACCGCCGGAAGACTGCTGGTGATAGCCGCCGCCAAACTGGGCGCCGCCCTGCATCATGCGCAGGAACTGGTCAAACTGCATACGGGAGATACCCAGTTCTTCCGCAATAACGTACAGGACATCGCGTTCATTGGGGTGAAGCGAGCCGTCGGCAAACGCCGCCTGGATTTGGATTTCCAGAAACATCCGAATTAAATCAAAACGTCCGAAGCAGATGCTGCGGAACTGGCGCATCTTTTCACGCAGCGGATAGTTATCCGATTTACCGATGCGAAACGCATTCTGCGCCGCCAGGCGGGACTCACCATGCAGGTTCATGCGATCCATAAAAACGCTGGCAATCTGAATATCCGCTTCGGTCACGCGGCCTTTGGATTTGGTTAAGTGCCCCATGACCTCAAAGGTGGTGGAGAAAAAGAGCGACTGGCGCTCGCGCTGATTGGCAAACCAGGCCATTTTGCGGCTGCGTGCCTTATCAAACATATGGCCAATGATAAGCCCAAGCACAATTCCCCAGAATCCGGCACCCATGATGATGGCGAACGCAACGCCGATTATTTTACCCCAATACTGCATATACTCCCCGGATAGTCATATTCCCTGCCGACGCAACGTCATCATCACAGTGTTCAAGCCACGGTCAATTGAAGGACATCGCCTATAATTTGCTTTATCATACTCGTCATTCGATAGCGAGCCTAACACTCTGGCGCGCAAACGGGCAGGATTAACGCTGGTACTGCGCTGATGAGTAAGATAGTCTCTGAGCGTTTGTAAGCCGTAGCCACTGATGACGGAACAATAAAATATAACGTATGAAAAAACGTATCCCCACCCTCCTGGCCACAATGATTGGCTCCGCCCTGTACAGTCAACAGGGGCTGGCGGCCGATCTCGCCTCGCAGTGTATGCTTGGCGTCCCAAGTTATAATCGCCCACTGGTGGAGGGCGATACAAATAGCTTGCCGGTAACCATTACTGCCGATAGCTCCAAAGGTACTTATCCTGACAATGCCACGTTTACGGGCAATGTGGATATTAACCAGGGCAATAGCCGCCTGCAGGCTGATGAAGTGCAGTTGCACCAGAAGCAGCCGGAAGGCGCGGTCGAGCCGGTACGAACGGTGGATGCGCTGGGTAATGTGCACTATGACGACAATCAGGTCATCCTGAAAGGTCCGAAAGCCTGGTCAAACCTGAATACCAAAGATACTAACGTCTGGGAAGGTGATTACCAGATGGTGGGTCGCCAGGGACGCGGTAAAGCGGACCTGATGAAACAGCGCGGTGAAAACCGCTATACGATTCTGGAGAATGGCTCCTTTACATCATGTCTGCCGGGTTCAAATACCTGGAGCGTGGTCGGGAGCGAAGTTATCCATGACCGTGAAGAGCAGGTCGCAGAGATCTGGAACGCACGCTTTAAGCTGGGTCCGGTGCCGGTATTCTACAGCCCTTATCTCCAGCTTCCCGTAGGTGACAAGCGTCGCTCGGGCTTCCTGATCCCGAATGCCAAATACAGCACCACGAACTACTTTGAGTTCTACCTGCCGTATTACTGGAACATCGCGCCCAACATGGACGCCACGATCACGCCGCACTATATCCACAAGCGCGGCAACATCATGTGGGAGAACGAGTTCCGCTATCTGACTCAGGCCGGTGCAGGCCTGATGGAGCTGGATTATCTGCCGTCGGATAAGGTCTTCCAGGATGAGCACCCTACAGAAGGCGATAAACACCGCTGGCTATTCTACTGGCAGCATGCCGGAGTGATGGATCAGGTGTGGCGCTTTAACGTTGACTATACCAAAGTTAGCGACTCATCTTATTTTAACGACTTTTCGTCTAAATACGGTTCGAGCACGGATGGCTATGCCACGCAGAAGTTCAGCGTAGGCTATGCGGTGCAGAACTTTGATGCAACCGTCTCAACCAAACAGTTCCAGGTATTCTCTGACCAGTCCACGCCTACCTATGGTGCAGAGCCGCAGCTGGACGTTAACTGGTATCAGAATAATGTAGGTCCATTCGACACCCGGGTTTACGCTCAGGCGGTACATTTCGTGAACACGGATTCGGACATGCCGGAAGCTACGCGTGTTCACCTGGAGCCGACGATCAATCTGCCGTGGTCTAACAACTGGGCAAGCCTGAATACCGAAGCCAAGCTGATGGCGACGCACTATCAGCAAAAAAATGTTGATAATTACAACACCACGAACAATGCGCATCTGGAAGAGTCGGTTAACCGAACGCTCCCGCAGTTCAAAATGGACGGGAAGCTGATCTTCGAGCGTGATATGGGCCTGCTGGCGGATGGTTATACCCAGACGCTTGAGCCGCGTATGCAGTATTTGTACGTGCCATATCGCGATCAGAGCAAGATTCAGAACTACGACTCGTCTTTACTGCAGTCTGACTACAGCGGCCTGTTCCGCGATCGTACTTACGGCGGTCTGGACCGTATCGCATCCGCTAACCAGTTAACGACCGGCGTCACAACACGCGTTTATGATGATGCCGCCGTTGAACGTTTTAACGTTTCTGTTGGTCAAATCTACTATTTCACCGAGTCACGTACCGGTGATGACAACATTCAGTGGGAGAAAGACAACAAAACGGGATCGCTGGTATGGGCGGGAGACACGTACTGGCGCATGACTGACCGTTGGGGCCTGCGCGGTGGTGTGCAATATGACACTCGCCTCGATAATATCGCCACAAGCAGTGCCGCTATTGAGTACCGTCGCGATGAAGACCGCATGGTACAGTTGACGTATCGTTATGCCAGCCCGGAATATATTCAGGCAACATTGCCTTCTTATGCAGGCGCAGAACAGTATAAAGACGGCATCTCGCAGGTTGGTGGTGCAGCAAGCTGGCCTATCGCCGACCGCTGGTCAATCGTAGGCGCTTACTACTTTGACACTAACGCGAATAAGCCAGCGGACCAGATGGTAGGTCTGCAATATAACTCCTGCTGTTACGCGCTGCGCGTCGGTTACGAGCGTAAGCTTAACGGCTGGGACACTGTAAACAATCAGAGCAAATACGATAACGTGATTGGCTTTAATGTCGAACTGCGCGGCCTGAGCTCCAACTACGGCCTGGGCACGCATCAGATGCTGCGTTCGAACATTCTGCCGTACAGTAGTTCTTTGTAATGTGCTTGATTTACAACGTAATCCGCTTTGCGGTTAATTGAAATGGAAAAAGTATGAAGAACTGGAAAACGCTGCTGCTTGGTGTCGCTATGGTTGCGAATACCAGCTTCGCGGCCCCCCAGGTTGTTGATAAGGTCGCCGCTGTCGTTAACAACGGCGTCGTGCTCGAAAGTGACGTTGATGGTCTGATGAAATCCGTGAAGCTCAATTCGGGCGAAGCGGGTCAGCAACTTCCGGATGACGCCACGCTGCGCCACCAGATCCTGGAGCGTCTGATCATGGATCAGATTATCCTGCAGATGGGTCAGAAAATGGGCGTGAAGGTGACCGACGAGCAGCTCGATCAGGCTATCGCTAACATTGCAAAGCAGAACAACATGTCGCCGGACCAGATGCGCAGCCGTCTGGCCTATGACGGCATCAGCTACGCTACCTACCGTAACCAGATCCGTAAAGAGATGCTGATCTCGGAAGTGCGTAACAATGAAGTGCGTCGTCGCGTCACGATCCTGCCTCAGGAAGTGGATGCGCTGGCAAAACAGGTGGGCAACCAGAACGATGCGAGCACAGAGCTGAACCTGAGCCACATTCTGATCCCACTGCCAGAGAACCCAACGTCAGATCAGGCTGCTGAAGCAGAAAGTCAGGCACGTTCAATTGTCGACCAGGCGCGTAACGGCGGCGACTTTGGCAAGCTGGCTATCACCTACTCTGCTGACCAACAGGCCCTGAAAGGCGGTCAGATGGGCTGGGGACGTATCCAGGAGCTGCCATCTATCTTTGCTCAGGCGCTGAGCACGGCGAAGAAAGGCGATATCGTCGGTCCAATCCGTTCAGGGGTGGGCTTCCACATTCTGAAAGTGAACGATCTGCGCGGTCAGAGCCAGAATATCTCCGTGACTGAAGTTCACGCTCGCCACATTCTGCTGAAGCCGTCACCGATCATGACTGACGATCAGGCGCGTGCGAAGCTGGAGCAAATTGCCGCAGATATTAAGAGCGGTAAAACGTCGTTTGCCAATGCAGCGAAAGAGTTCTCTCAGGATCCTGGCTCTGCGAACCAGGGCGGCGATCTGGGCTGGGCGGCTGCGGACATTTACGATCCTGCCTTCCGCGATGCGCTGATGAAGCTGAATAAAGGCCAGATCAGTGCCCCGGTTCACTCTTCATTTGGCTGGCATCTGATCGAGCTGATGGACACCCGCAACGTGGACAAAACGGATGCGGCGCAGAAAGACAGAGCCTATCGTATGCTGTTTAACCGTAAGTTCTCCGAAGAAGCGGCAACCTGGATGCAGGAACAGCGCGCCAGTGCTTACGTGAAAGTCCTGAGCAACTAATGAAACAGCATCGTGTTGTTATCACTCCCGGCGAACCCGCCGGGATTGGGCCTGACCTCGTTGTCCAGCTCGCCCAGCGCAGCTGGCCAGTAGAATTGGTTGTCTGCGCGGATGCAACACTGTTACAAGACCGGGCGAAGCTGCTCGGTCTGCCCTTAACGCTCATCCCTTACGTTGAAGGCCAACAGCCCGCACCACAGCAGGCCGGTACGCTCACTCTTCTTTCTGTTCCCCTTCGTACACCCGTTATTCCAGGCAAGCTCAGCACGGAAAATGGCCACTACGTCGTGGAAACCCTTGCCCGCGCCTGCGACGGTTGCCTGAAGGGCGAATTTGCCGCTCTGATCACCGGCCCCGTGCATAAGGGCGTCATCAACGAAGCGGGCATCCCTTTTACCGGGCATACGGAGTTCTTCGAAGAGCGCTCGCACAGCCCGAAAGTGGTGATGATGCTGGCGACGGAAGCGATGCGCGTTGCTCTCGTGACCACCCATCTACCGATCAAGGCCATTCCTGATGCCATCACCCCGGAACTGCTGCGGGAGATCATCGGGATCCTGCATCACGACCTGCAAACGAAGTTCGGCATCAAGCGGCCGCACGTTCTGGTCTGCGGCCTGAATCCGCACGCGGGTGAAGGGGGTCACATGGGCACCGAAGAGATCGACACCATTATTCCGGTGCTTGAAGAAATGCGCGCCAAAGGGATGAATCTCAGCGGGCCGCTGCCTGCGGACACCCTTTTCCAGCCAAAATACCTGGATAATGCCGACGCCGTCCTCGCGATGTACCACGATCAGGGTCTGCCCGTGCTAAAATACCAGGGCTTTGGCCGCGGGGTGAATATCACCCTCGGTTTACCCTTTATTCGAACGTCCGTTGACCACGGCACTGCGCTGGATCTGGCAGGCCAGGGGAAAGCGGATGTCGGCAGTTTTATTACGGCGCTTAATCTCGCCATCAAAATGATTGTTAATACTCAATGACTAATCGAGTCCATCAGGGCCACTTAGCCCGTAAACGCTTCGGGCAAAACTTTCTCAACGATCAATTCGTGATCGACAGCATCGTCTCTGCTATTAATCCGCAGAAGGGTCAGGCTATGGTCGAAATCGGCCCGGGCCTTGCCGCACTGACCGAGCCGGTAGGCGAACGCCTCGACGAGCTGACCGTTATCGAACTGGACCGCGACCTGGCCGCACGCCTGCAAACGCACCCGTTCCTCGGACCAAAGCTGACCATCTATCAGCAGGATGCCATGACCATGAACTTTGGCGAACTGTCGGAAAAAATGGGCCAGCCGCTGCGCGTGTTCGGCAACCTGCCGTATAACATCTCCACGCCGCTAATGTTCCACCTCTTTAGCTATACTGATGCCATTGCCGACATGCACTTCATGTTGCAAAAAGAGGTTGTTAACCGTCTGGTTGCAGGGCCGAACAGTAAAGCGTATGGTCGTTTAAGCGTGATGGCACAATATTACTGCAACGTGATCCCGGTACTCGAAGTACCGCCATCAGCGTTCACGCCGCCACCGAAAGTAGATTCTGCGGTTGTGCGCCTTGTGCCGCACAAAACGAAACCGTATCCGGTTAAAGATCTGCGTGTACTGAGCCGCATCACCACGGAAGCCTTTAACCAGCGCCGTAAAACGATCCGTAACAGTCTGAGCAATTCGTTTACCGTTGAGGTGTTAGCAGAGCTGGGGATCGACCCGGCAATGCGTGCGGAAAACATTTCCGTAGAGCAGTACTGCAAGCTGGCTAATTACATCAGCGAAAATGCGCCGCCGAAGGAGAGTTAAGCCATGATTGATTCGCCCCGCGTATGTGTCCATGTACAAAGCGTCTATGTTGAATCGCAATCCTCGCCGGATGAAGAGCGTTTTGTCTTTGCTTACACCGTGACCATTCGCAATCTGGGGCGGATGCCCGTGCAGCTGCGCGGGCGCTACTGGCTTATCACCAACGGCAATGGCCGCGAAATTGAAGTTCAGGGTGAAGGTGTGGTCGGTGAACAGCCCCACATCGCCCCTGGCGAAGAGTATCAGTACACCAGCGGCGCGGTAATTGAAACGCCGCTGGGTACCATGCAAGGCCATTATGAAATGGTCGACGTCGATGGCAATGTGTTCCGCGTTGCTATTCCTGTGTTCCGTCTCGCCGTAACCACACTCATTCATTAATCTAATGTCTACATATCTGATTGGCGACGTTCACGGTTGCTACGATGAACTGATCGCATTGTTAAAACAGGTCGACTTTACGCCAGGACAGGACACGCTCTGGCTGACGGGCGATTTAGTCGCGCGTGGCCCGGGCTCGCTTGAGGTTTTACGTTTCGTCAAATCTCTGGGCGACAGCGTGCGCATGGTGCTGGGCAATCACGATCTTCACCTGTTGGCCGTATTTGCCGGGATCAGCCGCAACAAACCTAAAGATCGCCTCTCTCCCCTGCTGGATGCGCCAGACGCGGACGAACTGATTAACTGGCTGCGCCGCCAGCCTTTACTGCAGGTCGATGAGGAGAAAAAGCTGGTCATGGCTCATGCCGGGATCACCCCGCAATGGGATCTTGAGACGGCTAAAACCTGCGCGCGTGACGTTGAGGCGGTGCTGGCGAGCGACTCGTACCCCTTCTTCCTTGATGCCATGTACGGCGATATGCCGAATCACTGGAGCGAGGATCTCAGCGGTCTGGCCCGCCTGCGTTTTATTACCAACGCTTTTACGCGCATGCGTTTCTGCTTCCCGAACGGGCAGCTGGACATGTATTCCAAAGAGACGCCGGAAAGCGCGCCTGCCCCGCTCAAACCGTGGTTTGCCATTCCTGGACCCGTGACAAGCGAGTACAACGTCGTCTTTGGCCACTGGGCTGCGCTGGAAGGAAAAGGCACGCCGGACGGGATCTACGGTCTGGATACCGGATGCTGCTGGGGCGGAGAGTTGACCTGCTTACGCTGGGAAGATAAAACTTACTTTGTTCAGCCGTCCAACCGACAGCTGGACTTAGGGGAAAGTGAGGCCGTTGCCTCCTGAATCATTCCCTCTCCCGGGCGGGAGAGGGACATCACTTAACGACGTTCCAGAATCTCGAAGCAGTAGCTGTGGGAGTTCTGTGCATCCGCGTCGTGGAACTCGCTGAATACCGATTCCCACTCGTCCGGATCGTAATCCGGGAAATGGGTGTCCCCTTCCACTTCAGCATCAATGTGGGTCAGATACAGCTTCTGCGCTTTTGGCAGGAACTGCTCATACACGCGGCCGCCGCCGATCACCATGATCTCTTCGGCGTCACCGCAGGCGGCAATCGCTTCATCAACGGACTTAACCCATTCGACGCGATCGTCAGTGCCCGGCTGGCTACTGATAACGATATTCTTACGGCCCGGCAATGGACGACCAATCGACTCCCAGGTCAGGCGGCCCATCACTACCGGCTTGTTTAACGTAGTACGTTTAAACCATGCGAGATCGGCAGGCAGGTTCCACGGCATGGCATTTTCCATACCGATAACGCGGTCCACCGCCAGCGCTGCAATCAGACTGATCATTGAAAATTTCCCGGATGCAAAAAATTGCCGCCACTATACGGAAAGCTTAATCTTTCGTCGACTGGCGGCAGAGTAAAGATACAGAAATTTTTTATTATTGCTGGCAACTCCACTTCACGCGGAAGGTTTACTCTCGGGCTCGTCAGCCGGATCGCCGGTATGCTTGCCCTCTTCCGTGCCCTGCCAGCCATGACGTTGGATCAGCGACAGGTGATTGCGGTCCTCGTTAATGATTTCTGTCAGCATGGCGCTGGTGCGTTTAAACACCGCCGCACGCTCCGTGGCCGTACTGCCGGCCATCGCCGCCATCTCTTCCACCATCCCGGTGTTAAAGCGGCGGAACAGGTCCGCACGTTCGCGCGCTTCATACGCGCCGAGCCCCAGATTCTCCAGCGCCAGGCGGCCAGACTTCAGCGCGCCTTCGAACGTTTCACGCTCCGGCGCCTCTACGCCCGCCTGACGCAGCCGGATGTAATGATCCACATCGCGCGCGCGGGAGATAATGGTCAGCCCCGGAAAATGCTCTTTTACCAGCTCCACCATCTGCATGCTGGTCTCAGGATCGTCAATGGCGTTAATCAATACCTCAGCTTTTGCCGCCCCGGCGGATTCCAGCAGATCGACGCGAGTCGCATCGCCGTAAAACACCTTCATATCAAATTTACGCAGGGTATCGACATGGTCAGGATCGTGATCGAGAATCACCATTTTCACCCCGCTTGACAGCAGTAAACGCCCGACGATCTGCCCGTAGCGACCAAATCCGGCGATGATGACGCGCGGCTGCTCCTCATCGATCTCGTCGGCTTCGCGCTCCTGCTCGCTGCCTGATTTTTCCAGACGCGTCAGCACCACCAGTAGAACAGGCGTTGCCGCCATCGACAGCGCGACCGCCAGCGTCAGCGCTTTCGCCCACTCGGGATCGAGCACGTTTGCCATCTGCGCGGCACCAAAGACCACGAATGCAAATTCGCTCCCCTGACCCAGCAGTACGGCAAACCAGCGGCGCTGCTTGTTCGGCACCTTCAATGGACGCGCAATCAGCCACAGCATCACCATTTTAATCACCAGGAAACCGACGAGCAGGATGACGATCCGCAGCGGGTGCGTGACCAGCGTGCCGAAGTCGACGGACATCCCCACGCCGATGAAAAACAGCCCCAGCAGCAGCCCTTTGAACGGCTCGATATCGCTTTCCAGGGCGTGACGATATTCAGAGCTCGCCAGCAGAACGCCTGCAAGGAACGCCCCCATCGCCATCGACAGTCCGGCTTCCTCCAGCAGCAAACCAAAGCCAAACACCAGGAACAGCGCCACGGCGCTGAACACTTCGCGCAGACCTGAACGGGCAACAAACCGCAGTAACGGGCGGGTCACGTAGCGGCCAAGCAGGACCACCAGCGCCAGCGCCCCCACGACTTTTAATGCCGACAGCGCAAACGCCCCCAGCGTCGTGGATGAGCCGCTTGCCGCCAGCAACGGGATCATCGCCACCAGCGGAATAGCGGCGATATCCTGGAACAGCAGCACCGAGAACGCGCTGCGTCCCATCTGCGAGACCGTCAGATTTCGCTCGTTCATCGCCTGCATGGCGATGGCCGTCGAGGAGAGCGCCAGCGTCATGCCGATAAGCTCCGCCACTTTCCAGTCCATGCCCAACAGGATGCAGAACCCACCGAGCAGCAGGCCGCAGGCCACCATCTGCAGCGCGCCTCCGCCAAATACCGAGGCGCGAAGTTTCCATAACCTCTGCGGATCCAGCTCCAGACCAATCACAAACAGCATCAGCACGACGCCAATTTCAGCGAAATGGAGGATCGCCTCCGCATCCGTTACCAGTCGAAAGCCCCAGGGCCCAATGACGCAGCCCGCAATCAGGTAGCCGAGAACCGACCCCAGCCCCAGACGTACCGCCACCGGCACAATCAGCGCCGCCGCGCCGAGATAAATCAGCGCCTGTATCAGCGTATGGCTATCCATGGTGCGTCTCCTGCCACTCGAGTAAGCGTTGTTTATAATGGCGAGCCTGCGCCTGCAGCGTTTCATCGTCGCAAACAAAGGTGCAATGCATCGCAAAAGGCGGGAGCCAGTTCAGCCCGCAGTAAAGCGCCGTAGCCTGCAGCGGCTGCGCCAGAACCTCAAACCCCGGGAAGGTACCAATATCAAAGTGGCTTTCCCCACCGCCGGTGGTAACCGCCCACATCAGACTTTTGCCTTTTAGCGCATTGCCGTTGTGACCATACGCCCAGCCGTGGGAGAAGACTTTATCAATCCACAGCTTCAGGAGCGGCGGCGTGCTGTACCACTGCATAGGATGTTGGCAGACGATCAGATCGGCACGGGAGAGCGCCTCCTGTTCAGCGGCGATATCGATATTAAAATCGGGATAGAGTTGATAGAGGGAACGTATCTCTACGTTTTCGAGCGTCCTTGCCTGCTCAAGCATCCGCTTATTCGCATGCGAGTGCTGCGGATAGGGATGGGCATAAATTATAAGAATCATTGATTAGCCTGTTGTTACTGCCTTCTTTTAACAAAAGAGTGTAGTCAGTAATTCAACAGGCTAATAGTGAATATTATTGACGGGCTTACGTCAGAATTCTGAATTAGTTATCCAGCTCGCCCATGGATTTCACCTGGTCGCGATTAATCTGTTCAGTTTGACCGGTTTCGGCGTTTTTGTACGACACCAGGCCGGTATCGTCATCCACCTGCGGTTTCCCGTCAGTCACGATGGTTTTACCATCGGTGGTTTTTACTGCCTGATTGGACGAACAGCCCGCGACGGTAAACATTGCGGTGGCAGCCAGAACGGAAGCGATCAGTAATTTATTTTGCATGGTGTTTTCCCCTGCTCTCAGTTGAATTTTCGTTATCGACCTAACTATTTTAGGCTAACTGACTGAAAGCGGATGAAAAACCAGAAGGTTCTTAAGATGAGAAAATTGCCCGGTAACCGAACGGTACCGGGCAATGGGGGTTACTTGCTAATCTGCGCGTGCATTTCCTGCACCGAAATCACCTTTTCGGTGGCATCCGCATTCAGCGCCATCGCTGTTGCGAAACCGCCGTTCAGGGTGGTGTCGTAGTGCACTTTGTATTGCAGCGCGCTGCGGCGAATCAGCTTGGAGTCTTCAATCGCCTGGCGTCCTGCGGTGGTGTTGATGATGTAGGTATATTCGCCATTCTTGATACGATCCTGAATGTGCGGACGACCTTCATGCACCTTGTTCACCAGACGCGGGTTAATACCGGCTTCACCCAGCACAATCGCCGTACCGTGGGTTGCGTCCAGCTCGAAGCCCTGTTTCAGCAGCTTGGCGGCCAGGTCAACCACGCGCTCTTTATCGCCTTCGCGAACGGAGAGCAGCGCACGGCCCGATTTTCTCATGGTTGAGCTGCTGCCCAGCTGCGCCTTGGCAAACGCTTCTGCGAAGGTGCGGCCCACGCCCATCACTTCCCCGGTTGAACGCATTTCTGGCCCTAACAGCGGGTCAACGCCCGGGAATTTGTTGAACGGCAGCACCACCTCTTTCACCGAGTAATACGGCGGGATGATCTCTTTTGTCACGCCCTGCTGAGCCAGCGTCTGGCCAGCCATCACGCGCGCCGCCACTTTCGCCAGCGGAATACCGGTCGCTTTAGAGACGAACGGTACGGTACGCGCCGCACGCGGGTTGACTTCAATCAGATAAACTTCGTTGTCTTTCACCGCGAACTGAACGTTCATCAGGCCACGAACCTGCAACTCAAAGGCCAGCTTCTGCACCTGCTGGCGCATCACGTCCTGAATTTCCTGGCTCAGCGTGTAGGCCGGCAGAGAACAGGCGGAGTCGCCGGAGTGCACGCCCGCCTGCTCGATGTGCTCCATGATGCCGCCAATCAGCACCATTTCGCCGTCGCAGATGGCGTCAACGTCCACCTCAACCGCGTCGTCGAGGAAGCGGTCAAGCAGTACTGGCGCATCGTTGGAAACGCTCACCGCCGTCTGGAAGTAGCGACGCAGGTCGGCTTCGTCGTAGACGATTTCCATCGCGCGGCCGCCCAGGACGTAGGAAGGACGCACCACCAGCGGGTAACCAATCTCCTTCGCCTTCTCAACGGCCATTTCAATGGCGGTCACCGTGGCGTTCGCCGGCTGCTTCAGCTTCAGACGGTCAACCGCCTGCTGGAAACGCTCACGATCTTCCGCGCGGTCAATCGCGTCCGGGCTGGTACCGATAACCGGTACGCCTGCCGCTTCCAGCGCGCGCGCCAGCTTCAGCGGGGTCTGACCGCCGTACTGCACGATAACGCCTTTTGGCTTCTCGATGCGCACGATTTCCAGCACGTCTTCCAGGGTAACCGGCTCGAAGTAGAGACGGTCAGAGGTGTCGTAGTCGGTAGAAACGGTTTCCGGGTTACAGTTGACCATGATGGTCTCGTACCCGTCTTCGCGCAGCGCCAGCGAGGCGTGTACGCAGCAGTAGTCGAACTCGATGCCCTGGCCGATACGGTTTGGACCGCCGCCCAGCACCATAATCTTGTCGCGGTCGACGGACGGGTTCGCTTCGCACTCGTCTTCATAGGTGGAGTACATGTACGCGGTATCGGTCGAGAACTCGGCCGCGCAGGTGTCCACGCGCTTGTAAACCGGGTGCAGGTCATACTGGTCGCGCAGCTTGCGGATTTCCGCTTCGCGCACGCCCGCCAGCTTAGCCAGACGCGCATCTGCGAAGCCTTTACGCTTCAGCATGCGCAGGAAGTCTGCGTCCAGGCCGTTGATACCCAGCTCCGCCACTTTCTCTTCCAGACGCACCAGCTCTTCAATCTGCACCAGGAACCAGCGGTCGATGTTGGTCAGGTTAAATACGCCGTCGACGGACAGGCCCGCGCGGAAGGCATCGGCGATGTACCAGATACGCTCTGCGCCCGCGTCTTTCAGCTCGCGGCGGATTTTGGTCAGCGCTTCCGGGTCGTCCAGGCTCACTTTCGGGTCAAAGCCGGTGGCGCCCACTTCCAGACCGCGCAGCGCTTTTTGCAGGGATTCCTGCTGCGTGCGGCCAATCGCCATCACTTCACCCACAGATTTCATCTGGGTCGTCAGACGGTCGTTCGCGCCCGCGAATTTCTCGAAGTTAAAGCGAGGAATTTTAGTCACAACGTAGTCGATGGACGGCTCGAAGGACGCAGGCGTGCGGCCACCGGTGATGTCGTTCATCAGCTCGTCGAGGGTGTAACCCACTGCCAGCTTCGCCGCCACTTTCGCAATCGGGAAGCCGGTGGCTTTGGAGGCCAGCGCGGAGGAGCGGGACACGCGCGGGTTCATTTCGATAACAATCAGACGGCCGGTTTTCGGGTTAACGGAGAACTGCACGTTAGAGCCGCCGGTTTCCACGCCGATTTCACGCAGTACCGCCATCGAGGCGTTACGCATGATTTGATACTCTTTGTCGGTCAGCGTCTGGGCTGGCGCAACGGTGATGGAGTCGCCGGTGTGGATACCCATCGCATCGAAGTTTTCGATGGAGCAGACGATGATGCAGTTGTCGTTTTTATCACGCACCACTTCCATCTCGTACTCTTTCCAGCCAATCAGCGATTCATCAATCAGCAGCTCTTTGGTTGGGGAGAGATCCAGACCGCGCTCGCAAATCTCTTCGAACTCTTCGCGGTTGTAGGCGATACCGCCACCGGTGCCGCCCATGGTGAACGATGGACGGATGATGCACGGATAGCCCACTTCAGCCGCAACGGCCAGCGCCTCTTCCATGTTATGCGCAATACCGGAACGCGCGGTGTCGAGGCCGATTTTCTTCATCGCCACGTCAAAGCGGCGACGGTCTTCGGCTTTATCAATCGCGTCGGCGGTCGCACCAATCATGGTGACGCCAAATTCTGCCAGCACGCCCTGACGCTCCAGCTCCAGCGCGCAGTTCAGCGCCGTCTGGCCGCCCATGGTTGGCAGCACCGCGTCCGGGCGCTCTTTTTCGATGATTTTACGCACCACTTCCCAGTGAATCGGCTCGATGTAGGTGGCATCCGCCATTTCCGGGTCAGTCATGATGGTCGCCGGGTTAGAGTTAACCAGGATAACGCGGTAACCCTCTTCGCGCAGCGCTTTACACGCCTGCGCGCCGGAGTAGTCGAATTCGCAGGCCTGGCCGATGACGATCGGTCCAGCGCCAAGGATCAGGATGCTTTTTATGTCTGTACGTTTTGGCATGGTCTTCTCGGCTCCTGATTATTTAGCGGTCTTACGGTATTGCTCGATAAGTTCGATGAAGTGATCGAACAGCGGCGCGGCGTCGTGCGGGCCCGGGCTGGCTTCCGGGTGGCCCTGGAAGCTGAACGCTGGCTTATCGGTACGGTGGATACCCTGCAGGGTGCCATCGAACAGTGATTTGTGCGTCACGCGCAGGTTAGCCGGCATAGAGGCTTCATCGACGGCGAAACCGTGGTTCTGCGCGGTAATCATCACCGTATTGTTATCAATGTCTTTTACCGGGTGGTTACCACCGTGGTGGCCGAACTTCATCTTGACGGTGTTCGCACCGCTCGCCAGCGCCAGCAGCTGATGGCCGAGGCAGATGCCGAATACCGGGATGTCGGTTTCCAGGAAGGACTTGATGGCGTCGATAGCGTAATCGCACGGTGCCGGGTCGCCTGGGCCGTTAGAGAGGAAGATGCCGTCCGGGTTCATCTTAAGCACCTCTTCAGCGGAGGTTTTCGCCGGTACCACCGTCAGGCGGCAGCCGCGGTCAACCAGCATGCGCAGGATGTTGCGCTTGGCACCAAAATCATAGGCCACCACGTGGAACGGCAGTTCGCTCTCTTTTTTCGCTTCCGGCAGGTCGCCTTCCAGCGTCCAGCTCCCCTGCGTCCAGCTGTAGGCTTCGGCGGTAGTCACTTCTTTCGCCAGGTCCATACCGTTCAGGCCCGGGAAGGCTTTCGCTTTTTCCAGCGCCAGCGTCGCATCGAGGTTATCCCCTGCGATGATGCAGCCGTTTTGTGCCCCCTTCTCGCGCAGCAGACGCGTTAACTTACGGGTATCGATATCGGCAATCGCCACGATGTTATGGCGCTTCAGGTAAGAAGAGAGGTCTTCAGTGTTGCGGAAGTTGCTGGCAATCAGCGGCAGGTCGCGAATGACCAGGCCTTGCGCATGTACCTGAGAGGATTCTTCGTCAGCCGCATTGGTGCCGACATTGCCGATATGAGGATAAGTAAGAGTAACGATTTGGCGAGAATAGGAAGGATCAGTGAGGATTTCTTGATAACCGGTCATTGAAGTATTGAAAACGACTTCCCCAACCGCCGAACCCGTTGCCCCTATGGCCCGACCGATAAACTGGGTTCCGTCTTCCAGAACCAATAGCGCTGACTTAATCAAAACACCCTCCAGAGAATATTCACTCACTTTATTTGCATATTAATTCATGACTATGTCATAGATCAATGCAAATGTGTTGCCAGCGGATTTTTGGCAAACGGCGGCATTCTGGAGATTTGGTGGGTAAAAGTCAACTTAAAACGGATATTTTGTTTATTCTTTTGCAGGACTGGCGGCTTGAATGGGATTTAATGGGCAAAAAGATCAGGTAAATCATCCTAGAAAACGCTTGCGCGGTAGGTTTTATGGAATTTAAGAGATGCGAGCGACAAAAAGTGGACCAAATGGTCAAAATTTACATTCAATTCACATAATAATGGCATAAAACTCAGATTTATGACCATTAACAATCAAAATCCATTTAAAACAAATAAAATAAGAGGGCAATAAATTATTGCCCTATGCAATCAATACATTACGACTGCAATAACCACATCACGATGGGTAATAAAGCTTACAAATTGTTGAGATCCAGCACATCTCGCATATCAAAAAGACCCTTTTCTTTCGATTTCAGCCACAATGCGGAGCGTACTGCGCCATTGGCGAACGTCATGCGGCTTGACGCTTTGTGCGTAATCTCAACACGTTCGCCAATATCGGCGAACATCGCCGTGTGTTCGCCGATGATATCGCCCGCCCGGACGGTTGCGAAACCAATGGTGCCCGGCACGCGTTCTCCGGTATGCCCTTCACGGGAATAGACCGCGATGTCTTTTAAATCTTTATCCATTGCATAAGCAATCGCTTCGCCCATCGCCAGCGCCGTGCCTGATGGAGCATCAACTTTATGGCGATGGTGCGCTTCAATAATCTCAATGTCGGTGTAGTCGCCCATCACCTTCGCCGCTTTTTCCAGCAGCTTCAGCATGACGTTAACGCCTACGCTAAAGTTCGCGGCAAAGACAATCGCAATGTCGGTGGCTGCATCCTGAATGGCCTGTTTACCCGCATCATCGAAGCCGGTGGTGCCAATCACCATCCCTTTACCGTGCTGGCGGCAAAACGCCAGGTGAGTCAGGGTGCCTTCGGGACGGGTAAAGTCGATGAACACGTCAAAGTCATCGTTCACCGCATCAAGGCTGCTCTGAACGGTAACACCTGTCTTGCCCGCGCCGGCCAGTTCACCCGCATCGGATCCCAGCAGGGATGAACCTTCACGCTCCAGCGCCGCGCCGAGTGCCACGCCATCCATTTGTATTGCCGCCTGAATCAGCTGGCGACCCATACGTCCACCCGCGCCCGCAATGGCGACACGGATCTGTGCATCATGCATAGTTATTCTCTTACGTTAAAATGATGTAAACCGTTTTCAGATTAACCAGCCTTCATAAAGGCTGCCAACTGAAAACACCAATAATTAGAATTTAACGTGAAACCGACTCAGATATCAGTAAAAGACATGATTTTGTCGTCACGATAAAGTCCGGGGCAAAAAAAAGGCCAGCACAGGAGGTGCTGGCCTTTCATCAGAAAAGAAATTATTCCACTTCGCGGGCGTCGATACGCAGCTCTTTCGGCACTTCGAAGACGATATTCTCTTCGCGTCCTTCCAGCGGAACCGCTTCGCCCCCGCCCAGCTCCTGCAGACGAGCAATCACGTTCTGCACCAGGATATCCGGCGCGGAAGCGCCTGCGGTAACGCCAACGCAGGCCGCATTTTTCACCCACGCTTCCTGGATGTCCGTCGCGTCGTCGATTAAAAACGCCGCTTTCCCCATACGCTGCGCCAGTTCGGCCAGACGGTTGGAGTTAGAGGAGTTTTTAGAGCCGACAACCAGCACCACGTCCGCCTGTTCAGCCAGCGCGCGCACCGCTTCCTGACGGTTAGTGGTGGCGTAGCAGATATCATCCTTACGCGGCCCGACGATTTTCGGGAAGCGCTGGCGCAGGGCGTCAATCACGTCTGAGGTGTCGTCTACGGAGAGCGTGGTCTGGGTCATAAACGACAGACGCGCTTCGTTTTTCACGTTCAGCGTCAGGACATCTTCCGGCGACTCCACCAGGTACATTCCCCCTTCCGGGTTGCTGTACTGGCCCATGGTGCCTTCAACTTCCGGGTGACCGGCGTGGCCAATCAGAATCGACTCTTCACCGCGACGGCTGGCGCGCGCCACTTCCATATGCACTTTTGTCACTAATGGACAGGTGGCATCGAATACGGTCAGATCGCGGCTTTTCGCTTCGTTACGGACCGCCTGAGAGACGCCGTGCGCGGAGAAGATCAGGATCGCGCCGTCCGGCACTTCGCTGATCTGCTCGATGAAAATCGCCCCGCGCTCGCGCAGGCTGTCCACCACATAGCGGTTATGCACCACTTCGTGACGCACGTAAATCGGCGCGCCGTAAATCTCCAGCGCGTTTTCAACAATGCTGATAGCGCGGTCTACACCGGCGCAGAAGCCGCGCGGGTTAGCCAACAGGATCTGCATTTCAGGCCTCCAGTGCCGGATCGATCTCCAGCACTTCAACATCAAAATGAACGGTACGCCCGGCAAGCGGATGGTTGAAGTCAACGGTAATAGAGTCGCCGTTAATCTCGCGGATCACGCCAGGCATTTCGCTGCCGTCCATAGCGGTAAAGAGCATAATCGCCCCGATTTCCGGTTCGCCCGCGTCCATAAACTCGCGGCGCGAGAAATACTGAATCAGGTCCGGGCTTGGCACGCCAAACGCGGCATCCGGCTCCAGCGAGAACGCTTTTTTCTCACCCTCTTTCAGGCCCAGGAGCTGCTGCTCAAGACCTTCAGACAGGGAGGTATCGCCGAGACGAAACAGGGCAGGTTTGCCGTTATTGCGGGTGGATTCAGCCGTGGAGCCGTCATCCAGCTTCAGCGTGAAGTGAACGAGAACCGCGCTGTTGCTCTGTACGGATTTAGACATACACATTGCTCTTTAATGTTGTGCCGGGTGGCGCAGCGCATCACCCGGCATTGACAATTACGCCTGCTCTTTCGCTGCGGGTTTAGGCAAGAAGCCTTCCAGCACGATTAACGCCGCACCGATGCAGATGGCGGTGTCGGCCAGGTTAAAGGTCGCGAAGTGCCAGTCGCCGACGTAGAAGTCAATCATATCGACCACAAAGCCGTGCCACAGGCGGTCAAACAGGTTGCCCAGCGCGCCGCCAATGATCAGCGCGTAGGCGATGTTATTCAGCTTTTGCGTGGCCTTCGAGCGGTACATCAGCACAGCCAGTACCACGCAGATACCGAGAGCGATACCCGCGAAGAACCAGCGCTGCCAGCCACCGCTGTCGGCAAGGAAGCTAAACGCCGCGCCGTAGTTGCGCGCATAGTGCAGGTTAAGCGACGGGAACAGCGAAACCGTCTCCCCCAGAGCGAAATTCTGGAGGATCAGGAACTTGCTGCCCAGATCGATAATCAGCACCACCACAACCAGCCACAGCCAGCGCAGTCCTGTTGAACAGAGAGTTTTACTCATCAGGCAAACTTACGTTTTTCGCCGTCACCGGCGACGTTGCTTACACAGCGTCCGCAGATGTCTGCGTGTTCCGCCACCTGGCCGATATCGGTAGTGTAATGCCAGCAGCGCGGGCACTTCTCACCTTCGGCTTTGCTCAGTGCGACTTTCAGGCCTTTGAGCAACTCGCTCTGCTGAGCATCAGCAGAAGCCTCGGCATAATCCGCAACTTTTGCACCAGAGGTCAACAGGACAAATCGCAATTCATCGCCCAGCGCGGTCAGCTTCGCCGCCAGCTCCGGTTCGGCGTACAGGGTCACTGCCGCTTCCAGAGAGCCACCAACTTTCTTATCCGCACGCGCCTGCTCGATAACCTTGTTCACTTCGCCACGCACTTTCAGCAGCTCGTCCCAGAAGGCATCGTTCATTGCTTCGGTGCTGGAGAGATCGAACAGACCTTCATACCACTCGCCGGTGAAGACATACTTCTCACGGTCGCCCGGCAGATAGCCCCAGATTTCATCCGCGGTGAAGGACATGATCGGCGCCATCCAGCGTACCAGCGCTTCTGCGATGTGGAACAGCGCGGACTGGCAGCTACGGCGCGCCACGCTGTCCGCCTTCGCGGTGTACTGGCGATCTTTGATGATGTCGAGGTAGAACGAGCCCATCTCGATGGAGCAGAAGCGCATCAGGCGCTGCACCACTTCGTGGAAGTCGTAAGACTCATAGGCTTTCAGGATATCTTCCTGCGCCGCTTTCGCGCAGCCTACCGCCCAGCGGTCCAGCACGACCATCTCTTCCGGTTTCACCATGTCTTTCACTGGATCGAACCCGTTCAGGTTCGCCAGCAGGAAGCGCGCGGTGTTACGGATACGACGATAGCTGTCGGCAGCACGCTTCAGGATCTCGTCAGACACCGCCATTTCGCCAGTGTAGTCGGTTGAGGCTACCCACAGACGCAGGATGTCCGCGCCCAGCTTGTTCATCACGTCCTGCGGCGAAACGGTGTTGCCGATAGATTTAGACATCTTACGGCCCTGACCATCCACGGTGAAGCCGTGGGTCAGTACCTGACGGTAAGGCGCTTTACCTTTCATCGCGGTGGAGATCATCAGGGATGACATGAACCAGCCGCGGTGTTGGTCGGAACCTTCCAGATACATGTCGGCAGCGTGACCGGCAAACTCCGGACGCACGTCAACTACGGAGGCGTGAGTCGACCCGGAGTCAAACCACACGTCCAGGGTGTCTGGCACTTTCTCATAGTTGTCCGCGTCCGCGCCCAGGATGTCGCGGGCGTCGAGATCCCACCACGCCTGAATGCCGTCAACTTCGACGCGCTTCGCCACTTCTTCCATCAGTTCCAGGGTGTTCGGGTGCAGCTCATGCGTCTCTTTATGCACGAACAGCGACATCGGCACGCCCCAGGTACGCTGACGGGAGATACACCAGTCAGGACGGTTAGCCACCATGGATTCGATACGCGCCTGGCCCCAGTCCGGGATCCACTGCACGCCTTTGATCTCTTTCAGTGACTGCTCGCGCAGGCCTTTTTGATCCATGCTGACGAACCACTGCGGGGTCGCACGGAAGATGATCGGCGTCTTGTGGCGCCAGCAGCACGGATAGCTGTGCTGCATTTTCTCAACGTGAAGCAGCGCGCCGCTGGTGCGCAGCATGTCAACGATGATGTCGTTGGCTTTAAAGACGTTGATACCATCCAGCGCCGGATAGGTGCCAGGCAGGTAAGACCCGTCCGGGCCTACCGGGTTGGCAATTTCCAGGCCGTATTTAAGGCTGATGTTGTAGTCGTCAGGACCGTGGCCACCGGCGGTATGTACCGCACCGGTACCCGCGTCCAGCGTGACGTGGTCGCCCAGGATCGCCGGAACGTCGAAGTCCAGGAACGGGTGTTTGAAGCGCATCAGCTCCAGCGCGTCGCCTTTTACGGTGCCCAGCACGGTGTAGTCGGTGATATTCGCGCGTTTCAGCACGCTTTCAACCAGATCTTTCGCCAGGATAACCGCGCGGCCATCAATCTGCACCAGCGCATATTCGAACTCGCCGGAGAGAGAGATTGCACGGTTGGCTGGCAGCGTCCACGGGGTAGTGGTCCAGATCACCAGAGAGATCGGGCCGCTAACGCCAGGCAGACCGAATTTACCTTTAATGGCATCCTGATCGACCGCTTCGAAGGCCACGTCGATTGAAGGTGAAGTTTTGTCGTAATATTCCACTTCCGCTTCTGCCAGCGCAGAACGGCAGTCCACGCACCAGTGCACAGGCTTTGCGCCTTTATGCAGGTGGCCGTTACCGATGATTTTGCCCAGCGCACGGATGATGTTGGCTTCGGTTTTGAAGTCCATGGTCAGGTACGGGTGCGACCAGTCGCCCAGCACGCCCAGACGGATAAAGTCAGCGCGCTGGCCTTCAACCTGGGTGGCCGCGTATTCGCGGCACTTCGCGCGGAACTCTGCAGCGGTGAACTTCTCACCTGGCTTGCCAAACTCTTGCTCCACTTTCAGCTCGATCGGCAGACCGTGACAGTCCCAGCCCGGCACGTAAGGCGAGTCAAATCCCGCGAGTCCTTTGGACTTCACGATAATATCTTTCAGAATCTTGTTTACTGAGTGACCAATATGAATGCTGCCATTCGCATATGGAGGGCCATCATGCAGAATGAAGGTTTTTTTGCCTTTTTTGGCTGCACGAATGATGCCGTACAGGTCATCATCGGTCCAACGCGCCAGCATTCCCGGTTCACGCTTGGCGAGATCGCCGCGCATCGGGAACCCTGTTTCCGGCAAATTCAGGGTGGATTTATAGTCACTCATCAGATTCTCGGTTCCGTATTTATCACGTAGGCAGTTAAGCCGGTTCTAAAGCCCAAAAAACTCGCGGGCCGTTAATTCATCTCGCGCGATTTGCGCCTTAAGTTCATCCAGCGAAGCAAATCGCTGCTCGTTGCGTATTTTTTTACGCAGTATTACATCTATATGGCGACCATAAAGGTCCATTACAACGTCCAGCAGGTGCACTTCTAGCTGTTGACGCACACCGGCAACGGTAGGACGCGTGCCAATGTTGGCAACGCCGTAAAACGACTTATCGCCCAGTCCTGCCACTTCCACCGCATAGACCCCTTTAACCGGGGAAACCTGACGACGCAGCGGTATATTCGCCGTCGGGAAACCAATCGTGCGGCCCAGCGCATCGCCATGAACCACGCGGCCAGAGATGGTGAACGGATGGCCCAGCAAATTTTCTGCCGTCTCCAGTTCATCATTAGCCAGCGCCTGCCGCACCGCCGTGCTGCTGACGCGCACGCCGCCTTCACAGAAGGTCATCGCGCTGGTGACGTCAAAACCGTACTCCAGACCAGCCTTCTGTAATAGCAAGAAATCGCCCTGACGACCAGCGCCAAAGCGGAAATCATCCCCCACGGCGAGAAACTGAACGCCAAGACGCTTAACCAGCAGGTCGCTGACAAAATTTTGTGCTGTCAGTGCGGCAAAGCGGCGATCGAAACGCACACACAATACGTAGTCCACGCCGGACTCCGCCAGGTAGCGCAACTTTTCGCGCAGGCGAGTGAGGCGCGCGGGAGATTTATCGCCCGCGAACAGCTCCAGCGGCTGTGGCTCGAAAATCATCACCACAACGGGCAGGCCACGGGCCTCCCCTTCTTTACGCAATCCCTGCAACAGCGCCTGATGACCACGATGCACGCCGTCGAAATTACCAATGGTCAGCACGCACCCGTGTGGCGCTCTGCTGAGATTATGTATGCCGCGTATCAGCTTCATGTCTGGCTCAAAACAGTGAAAATCGCCAAAGTATACCTTGTACAGCGGTTAAGGTTAACCGGCGATTGTTCGCGCAAAACAGAAAGCCGTAATGATTTCATCAGGCTGACCTTTCACAGCGAAAAAATCTGCCCGTGAACTGCGATTTTTACGCCGAAAGGCTGTATTCACGAAAGACAAGCTGGTAGAATCCTGCGCCATCACTACGTAACGTAGCGTCGCTAATTAACGGCGCTTATTTGCACAAATCCATTGACAAAAGAAGGCAAAGAGGGCATATTCCTCGGCCTTTGAATTGTCCACATAGAACATATTTGGGAGTTGGACTTGGCTAATATCAAATCAGCTAAGAAACGTGCCGTTCAGTCTGAAAAGGCTCGTAAGCACAACGCAAGCCGTCGCTCTATGATGCGTACTTTCATCAAGAAAGTATACGCAGCAATCGAAGCTGGCGACAAAGCTGCAGCGCAGAACGCATTTAACGAAATGCAACCAATCGTGGATCGTCAGGCTGCTAAAGGTCTGATCCACAAAAACAAAGCAGCGCGTCATAAAGCAAACCTGACCGCGCAGATCAACAAACTGGCTTAATCGCTACTTGTTGTTGCTTGTTTAAAGAACCCGCTTAACGCGGGTTTTTTTATGTCTTCAGAATGCCGGTGGCGTAAACAGCGCCGAGTAATCACGGTTGCAGATTCGCTGCACCGCCGGGTGTTGAATCATCCTTTCGGCGAATATGGCGTGGTACTCCTCCATCACGTTATCTACTCTGCCAATCTCCGTAATCTTATCGTCTGAATAGAGATCGTGCGCGTAGAGCGTTGGCGCCACGAAGATCGCATTATGCGCTTCGCCAAAGGCTTTCATCAGCGCCGCATCGTCGAACTCACCGAGGATCTCCACGTTCAGCCCCTGCGAATTAAACCAGTTCAGCAGCTTACGTCCGAGCATGGAACGCCTGCCCGGCACCAGCAGGCGACGCTCTTCCAGACAGGCCGGGAAAGGTTTCTCCGGCGGTGGATTGATGCACCAGAAGCTCACGCCGCATTCGCCAATTTTCACAGAGAACAGCCCCTCCTGCTGCGTGGAGTCGATGGGGCAATCCGAGATAATCATGTCCAGCTTGTGCTGGCTCAGCTGCTCCAGCAGCATCTCGTGGGTGGATTCAAAGCAGCGCAGATGGATTTGTTCATCCTCTACCACAGCGGCATCCAGCACGCCGCTTACCAGCCGTTTGGACAGTGCATCCGCCACCCCCACATCAAAGAGCAGGTTCGACTCTTTGCGGTAGTTGACGATATCCAGCATCTCCTGGCTGAGAGTGAACATTTTGTCCGCATAGCGGAAAACCAGTTCACCCAGTTCGCTGGGTTCAATCCCACGGCCCTTGCGCTTGAAGAGCTTACCCTGCAGCCGTTCTTCAAGGGCTTTGATTTGCCCGGTGATGGTTTGCGGCGTCAGGTAAAGCGCCTCTGCCGCCCCCACGACCGAGCCCTGTTTGTAAACGTGCCAGAAGTAGTAAAGATGGTTGTAATTCAAATGAGGCATCGCGTCTTCGCTCCCTGAGTGTGTATCGGGAGAAGAGTGACCTTCCCCCGGTGTTCCGTTATGCCTGGACGGCCTGTCGGGACAACTTCACCTTCAACAAAGTATACCCAATCACTGCCGCCAGTAATGACCCGATGAGAATGCCGAGCTTCGCCCAGACGATGAGCTCTGGCGCGTTTGCACCAAACGCCAGCGTCGAGATAAAGATCGACATGGTGAATCCAATACCGCACAGTATGCCGACGGCCATGATCTGACTAAAGGTTGTACCGTTCGGCAACGATGCCAGCTTCATCTTCAGCGCCAACCAGCAGAAGAGGCTGATCCCCAGCGGCTTACCGATAAACAGCCCGGCAATAATGCCCAGCGGCAGGACAGACGTCAGCCCGCCCAGCGTAACGCCCTGCAGGGAAACGCCCGCGTTGGCAAACGCAAACAGCGGCAGGATCATAAAGGCGACCCACGGGTGCAGCACGTGTTCCAGCTGTTTAGCAGGTGACTTACCGTCCTGCGGCTTAAGCGGCACGAAGAAGCCCACAATCACGCCGGCCAGCGTGGCGTGCACGCCGGATTTCAGCACCGCCGTCCACAGCACCATCCCCACCAGGATATAGATACCGATGCGGCGAACGTTGAAGATGTTCAGCACCGCCAACACCGCAATCGCCCCTGCGGCTACACTCAGGGACAGGATCGACAGATCGCTGGTGTAGAACAGCGCGATAATCACAATGGCGCCCAGGTCATCAATGATCGCCAGCGCCATCAGGAAGATTTTCAGCGCAACCGGCACGCGGCTGCCGAGCAGAGCTAAGACACCGAGCGCAAAGGCGATATCCGTTGCGGCCGGGATCGCCCAGCCGTCACGCGCGACAGGATCCTGCCAGGTAAATGCGAGAAAGAGCAGCGCTGGAACGACCATCCCACCGAGCGCGGCAATAGCCGGGAACGCCGCGCGCTGGCGGCTGGCTAGCGAACCTAGCACCAGCTCGCGCTTAACCTCAAGACCAACGAGCAGGAAGAACACCGCCATTAGCGCATCGTTGATCCACAGCAGCATGTTCTTGTTAATTTCCAGCGCTCCGACCTTCAGCTCGACGGGCGTTTCCAGAAATGCGTGATAGAGATCGCGGGTCATGCCCAGGTTAGCCAGCACCATCGCGGCGGCCGCGGCAATAATCAGGATCACACCACCGGACGCCTCACTGCTAAAGAAACGGTGTAGTAATTTCATTTATGTTCTCTCTTTTACAACGATACCTCGATAAAACCATAATACCAAGCCAAATAGCTCGGCAAAAACAGATTAATATTGGGTATAGACTCAGTTTTACCGATCTATAACTGCAAAAAAAAGCCCGGAATCGCTTCCGGGCTTTTTGAAGTTAGACACCAGCTAACGAATTAGCGGGTCAAATCATCGAAGAATTTTTTGACGCCATCAAAGAAGCTTTTGGAGCGCGGGCTGTTTTTCTCACCCGTTGGGCCGCCAAAGCTCTCCTGAAGCTCTTTCAACAGCTGTTTCTGCTTGTCGTTCAGGCCAACCGGCGTTTCCACGACGACACGGCACAGCAGGTCGCCCTGCGCACCACCGCGAACGGATTTCACGCCTTTGCCGCGCATGCGGAACAGCTTGCCGGTCTGGGTTTCACCAGGGATTTTCAGATTGACGCGACCGTCCAGCGTCGGCACTTCGATTTCACCGCCGAGAGCCGCCATCGCGAAGTTGATCGGCACTTCACAGTACAGGTTATTGCCTTCACGCTCGAAGATGGCGTGCTGCTTCACCTGAACCTGAACGTACAGATCGCCTGCCGGCGCGCCGTGCTCGCCTGCTTCGCCCTCACCCGCCAGACGGATGCGGTCGCCCGTATCAACGCCAGCCGGGATCTTAACGGACAGGGTTTTGGTTTTCTCAACGCGACCGTGGCCGTGACACTTGGTGCACGGATCTTTAATCAGCGTACCGCGACCGTGACAGTGCGGACAGGCCTGCTGTACCGCGAAGAAGCCCTGGCGCATCTGTACCTGGCCGGAGCCGTGACAGGTTGGACAGGTCTGTGGCTGGGTACCCGCTTTCGCGCCGCTGCCGTGGCAAACGTCACACTCTTCCAGCGTCGGGATACGGATCTCTTTCGTGACGCCACGAACGGCCTCTTCAAGAGTGAGATCCATGTTGTAGCGCAGGTCTGCGCCGCGCGCTGCGCGCTGACGACCACGACCGCCGCCGAAGATATCGCCGAACACGTCGCCAAAGATGTCGCTGAAATCCGCACCGCCGCCAAAGCCGCCGCCACCGAATCCACCGCCGCCCATGCCGCCCTGTTCAAAGGCCGCGTGGCCGTACTGGTCATAGGCCGCACGTTTTTGTGCATCGGTCAGGACTTCGTAGGCTTCTTTGATCTCTTTAAATTTTGCTTCAGCCTCTTTGTCACCCTGATTACGGTCCGGGTGGAATTTCATGGCCAGGCGCTTATACGCCTTTTTGATTTCACGCTCTTCCGCAGTTTTCGGAACGCCTAAAATCTCGTAATAGTCTTGCTTTGCCATTGGTTTTTTTAAGCCCCTTAACATGCGAGCACGGGCGTGGAGAGTTCTCCTACGCCCGTGCCGATTAATTACCCTGCATCAGGGCGATTATTTTTTGTCTTTAACTTCTTCGAACTCAGCGTCGACAACGTCGTCGTCTTTCGCGTTGTTCGCAGAAGCGTCAGCGCCTGCCTGCTGCTGTGCGTGCTGCTGCTGAGCGATTTCCATCAGCTTCTGGGAAGCCTGTGCCAGCTCCTGCATCTTCGCTTCGATATCCGCTTTGTCTTCGCCTTTCAGAGACGTTTCCAGCGCGGTCAGTGCAGCTTCGATAGCAGTTTTGTCTTCCGCTGGCAGTTTATCGCCCGCTTCTTCAACCTGCTTACGGGTGCTGTGCAGCAGATGGTCACCCTGGTTACGGGTCTGAACCAGCTCTTCGAACTTACGGTCGGATTCCGCGTTAGCTTCGGCATCGCGAACCATTTTTTCGATTTCCGCTTCATTCAGGCCAGAAGATGCCTTGATGGTGATCTTCTGCTCTTTACCGCTGTTTTTGTCTTTCGCAGACACGTGCAGGATACCGTCAGCATCGATGTCGAAGGTAACTTCGATTTGCGGCATGCCGCGCGGTGCCGGGTTGATGCCGTCCAGGTTAAACTGCCCCAGAGACTTGTTATCAGACGCACGCTTACGCTCACCCTGCAGCACATGGATGGTTACCGCAGACTGGTTGTCTTCAGCGGTAGAGAACACCTGGCTGTGCTTGGTTGGGATGGTGGTGTTTTTGTTGATGAGCGCAGTCATCACACCGCCCATAGTTTCGATACCCAGAGACAGCGGGGTAACGTCCAGCAACAGTACGTCTTTCACTTCACCGGTCAATACACCACCCTGAACCGCCGCACCGATAGCTACCGCTTCGTCCGGGTTCACGTCTTTACGTGGCTCTTTACCAAAGAATTCAGCCACTTTCTTCTGAACCATTGGCATACGGGTCTGACCACCCACCAGGATAACGTCCTGGATGTCAGATACGGACAGGCCAGCATCCTGCAGTGCAACTTTCAGCGGCTCGATAGAACGGTTCACCAGGTCTTCTACCAGGCTTTCCAGTTTCGCACGGGTCACTTTGATGTTCATGTGTTTAGGACCGGTCGCGTCTGCGGTGATGTACGGCAGGTTCACGTCGGTCTGCTGAGCAGAAGACAGTTCGATCTTCGCTTTCTCAGCGGCTTCTTTCAGGCGCTGCATCGCCAGCGGGTCGTTACGCAGGTCAATGCCCTGATCTTTCTTGAACTCGTCAACGAGGTAGTTGATCAGACGGGTATCGAAGTCTTCACCACCCAGGTGGGTATCACCGTTGGTTGCCAGAACTTCGAAGGTTTTTTCGCCGTCAACTTCGTCGATTTCGATAATAGAGATATCGAAGGTACCACCACCCAGGTCGTAAACCGCGATAGTACGGTTGCCGACTTCTTTATCCAGACCGTAAGCCAGTGCAGCCGCGGTTGGTTCGTTGATGATACGTTTTACTTCCAGACCTGCGATACGGCCAGCATCTTTGGTTGCCTGACGCTGAGCATCGTTGAAGTAAGCAGGAACGGTGATAACAGCTTCAGTTACCGGCTCACCCAGGTAATCTTCAGCGGTTTTCTTCATTTTTTTCAGCACTTCAGCAGAGATCTGCGGTGGTGCCGTTTTGGTGCCTTTCACATCAAGCCACGCATCGCCGTTATCTGCTGCGATGATTTTGTAAGGCATGATAGAAACGTCACGCTGAACTTCTTCGTCCTGGAAGCGGCGGCCAATCAGGCGTTTGATCGCAAACAGGGTGTTTTGCGGGTTTGTCACTGCCTGACGTTTAGCCGGCTGACCAACCAGAGTTTCACCATCCTGGGTATAAGCAATGATAGAAGGCGTGGTGCGATCGCCCTCGGCGTTCTCCAGCACGCGTGCAGTAGTGCCGTCCATAATCGCTACACAAGAGTTGGTAGTACCCAGGTCGATACCAATAATTTTACCCATCTAAACGTCTCCACTAAAAATTCAGTCAACATGTGGTTGTGTACCTGTAATAAGGGCAGAACGTGCTTTTTCAACTGCCCAGATTTGATTTTTTTTCAGGTCCACACACTGCGGTTGACTACAAGATGGGGTCGCGACGGCATCCATCAAGGGGCAAGCATAAAAAAAATTTTAATTTCACCCTGATGAGATCATAGACGGCGTCGATGCCGCCCATTATGATGCCGCGCCCCGTCAGGGAGTATTGACGCGGGTTTAACCATTTCACCATTTTAATGATGATTTTTTTTGAGGACTTATGGGCAACACTAAGTTGGCTAATCCGGCTCCGCTGGGCCTGATGGGGTTTGGCATGACCACCATTCTGCTGAACCTGCACAACATCGGGATGTTCCCGATGGACGGCGTAATCCTGGCGATGGGCATTTTTTACGGCGGTATCGCGCAAATCTTCGCGGGCCTGCTGGAATATAAGAAAGGCAACACCTTCGGCTTAACCGCCTTCACCTCTTACGGCTCGTTCTGGCTGACCCTGGTCGCCATCCTGCTGATGCCTAAAATGGGCCTGGCAGACGCGGCAAACGCCCACTTCCTGGGCGTCTATCTGGGCCTGTGGGGCGTCTTTACCCTGTTCATGTTCTTCGGCACCCTGACAGGCAACCGCGCGCTGCAGTTCGTCTTCCTGAGTCTGACCGTGCTGTTCGCCCTGCTGGCGATTGGCCACCTGGCGGATAACGAAGGCATCGTTCACGTAGCAGGCTGGATTGGCCTGGTGTGCGGCGCAAGCGCTATCTACCTGGCAATGGGTGAAGTGCTGAACGAACAGTTTGACCGCACCATTTTACCTATTGGTGAAAAACACTGATCCCTCTGTCGTGCCCGCCTCGCGGGCACGATATTCCCCCGCCTGCCGAAGCCAAACGCCTAATCCCAGCCCCATCAGCGAGAGCGCGAGTACATACCAGGCAGGCGCCATCGGCGACACCCCCATCATGACCGTGACCACTATCGGCGTCAGCCCGCCGAAAATGGCATACGCGACGTTATAAGAGAACGATATCCCGGTGAAGCGAACCTCCGGCGGGAAGGCGCGCACCATGACGTAAGGCACAGCCCCCACGACGCCCACGCACAGTCCGACCACGCCGTAAAGCAGGAACAGCTGTTCAGGATGACTGCCCGCAAGATGGTAAAACGCCCAGCTCGACGCGGCCAGCAGCAGGCTGCCGACAATAAAGGTCAGGCTGGCACCGAAACGATCCGCCGCCAGCCCGGCGGCCAGACAGCCAAAGCAGAGCATAATTGTCGCAATACTGTTTGCCTGTAAGGTCACGGCAGGGGCGAAACCGTACTGTTTCTGCAGCCACACCGGCGACATCAAAATCACCACCACGATGCCCGCCGACAGCAGCCAGGTGAGCAGCATCGACACCACCACCGCTTTTTTATGACGCACCACAACGGCTTTGACCGGCAACTCCTGCGCCAGCGCTTTACGCTGCTGCATTTCGAGGAAAATCGGCGTCTCCTGCAGCCAGCGGCGCAGGTACATTGCCACCAGGCCAAACGCCCCGCCCAGCAGGAACGGAATACGCCAGCCCCAGTCGTGCACGGCCTGCTGCGTCATGCTGGTGTTGACTATCGTCGCCACCACCGACCCCAACAGGATCCCGACGGTCAGCCCCGCCGTTAACGTTCCGCAGGCGATCCCGATGCGGCGGGCAGGAACGTGCTCCGCCACAAACACCCAGGCCCCCGGCACTTCCCCGCCGATGGCCGCGCCCTGAAGAATGCGCATCAGCAGCAGCAATAGCGGGGCGAGAATGCCCATGGAGGCATAGGTGGGCAGCAGGCCGATGGCCAGCGTCGGCACCGCCATCAGCAGGATGCTCAGGGTAAACATCTTCTTACGCCCGACAAGATCGCCAAAGTGGGCCATGACGATGCCGCCCAGCGGACGTGCCAGATACCCGGCAGCAAAGATGCCGAAGGTTTGCACCTGACGCAGCCATTCCGGAATATCCGCCGGGAAGAAGAGCGCCCCCACCACGGCGGCGAAGAAGACAAAGATGATGAAGTCGTAAAACTCCAGCGCGCCACCTAAGGCGGCGAGCGTAAGCGTTTTGTAGTCCTGTCGATTCAGAGGTCGGGTGTTATGTGACATAGCGAACCATTGTGCATGTGTTGTGGATTATTTTTTACAGCAATCGTAAAGAAAAAATTACTATATCGTAAATCCATTTACACGCTACTGCGGCTGGCGCTAATGTCACATTTTAGTAAATTTCAGGAGATTGTCTCGCGGCGTGCGCTTTTAGGACGAAATGCTGCTACCACTTTGTCGTCAGTTTCCACGTACGGCCCGTCAAGCAGCTGTATACAATACGGTACACTTGCAAATATGCCGTGCACGATGACGCGACCGTCCTCGGCTTTTAATCCTTCCAGCGTCTCTTTGATCGACTTTGGCTGCCCCGGCAGGTTCAGTATCAGCGCCTGTTTGCGGATCACCCCCACCTGGCGGGAAAGGATTGCCGTCGGGACAAAGTGTAGACTGATCTGGCGCATCTGTTCGCCGAAGCCCGGCATTTCCCGGTCGGCGATAGCCAGCGTCGCGTCCGGCGTCACGTCGCGACGCGCGGGGCCGGTTCCACCCGTGGTGAGCACAAGGTGACAGCTCATCTCATCCACCAGCTCACACAGGGTCTGCTCAATGATCGGCTGTTCGTCAGGGATAAGGCGAGTCTGGATCTCAAACGGGGTGGTCAGCGCGCTTGCCAGCCACTCTTCCAGAGCGGGGATGCCTTTATCCTGGTAAACGCCGCTGGAGGCGCGGTCAGAAATCGACACTAAGCCGATGCGTAAGGTATTCATATTCATTCCATTCAAAAAGTACTGATTAAAGGGAATGATACACGCAGAGGGAAAATTCAGACAGAGGACAGAAGAAGACGCGTGACCGGGAGCCCGGTCACGCAGAATGATTACAGCAGGTCGCCGATCATTTTTTCCAGTTTTTCCTGGTCGATAGCAAACTTACGGATACCGTCCGCCAGTTTGTCTACAGCCATTGGATCCTGGTTGTGCTGCCACAGGAACTCGGATTCGGTGATGCGCTCCGGGCGCGCCTTCACTTCGCCGGTGTAAGACAGCTTACGCTCGATAGCACCTTCGCTTTCTGCCAGCTCTTTCAGCAGCGCAGGGGCGATGGTCAGACGGTCACAGCCAGCCAGCTCAATGATTTCGCCCACGTTACGGAAGCTTGCACCCATAACCACGGTCTCATAGCCATGCTGTTTGTAGTATTCGTAGATTTCAGTCACGGAAATCACGCCTGGATCTTCAGACGCCGCGTACTCTTTCTTGTCGGTGTTGGCTTTGTACCAGTCCAGAATACGGCCCACGAACGGAGAAATCAGGTACACGCCTGCTTCCGCACATGCACGCGCCTGCGCGAAGGAGAACAGCAGGGTTAGGTTACAGTTGATGCCTTCTTTTTCCAGCTGCTCGGCAGCGCGAATGCCCTGCCAGGTCGACGCCAGTTTGATCAGGATACGGTCGTTGCTGATGCCCGCATCGTTGTACAGTTTGATCAGGCGTTTTGCTTTCGCGATTGACGCTTCGGTGTCGTAGGAGAGACGTGCATCCACTTCGGTAGAGATACGGCCCGGAACCAGCTTCAGGATTTCCAGACCGATGTTCACTGCCAGTTTATCGGTAGCATCCACAACCTGCTGCGCACGGTCATTGCTCTGTGCTTTCGCCCAGGTCACAGCCTCGTCAATCAGTTTGCGATACTCAGGGATCTGTGCGGCGTTAAGGATCAGAGAAGGGTTAGTTGTGGCATCCTGCGGCTGGTACAGCTTCATTGCCGCGATATCTCCGGTGTCAGCTACGACAGTGGTGAACTGACGAAGGGAGGTCAATTTATCCGTCATGATAGTGTTTCTCTTTTAACGTGCCCTGGATAATTCACGCTACCGACAGCATGCCTGCAGCGGAAAAATGACAGGTTTACTTGTTAGGGGGATGTAACCAGTCTGCCCTGATGATAACACGACGGAGGGGTAGCGCAACCGCAGACAGTGCGCTTAGGCAGAGTATGATAAACTCAAAATATTAACAGGCTGCTAAGCAACAGCATGCCCAATCAGTGGTAGCGCTTACATATTCACGTTGGCATCAACAAGAGGGACGTTAATGCCTGATTTCCTTTTCTTTATTAACGAAGTCCTCTGGGGTTCGATAATGATCTACCTGCTTCTGGGAGCAGGTATCTGGTTTACGCTACGCAGTGGGTTTATCCAGTTTCGCTATATTCGTAAGTTTGGCAGAAGTCTGAAAAACAGCGTCACGCCCCAGCCGGGCGGATTAACGTCGTTTCAGGCGCTGTGTACCAGCCTGGCTGCCCGCCTCGGTAGCGGAAACCTGGCGGGCGTTGCGCTGGCCATCAGCGCCGGTGGGCCAGGCGCGGTGTTCTGGATGTGGGTCACGGCGCTTCTCGGAATGGCTACCTCTTTTGCCGAAAGTTCGCTGGCGCAGCTCTACAAAGAGAAAGACAGAAACGGGCAGTTTCGCGGCGGTCCGGCCTGGTATATGGCGCGTGGCTTAGGAATGCGCTGGATGGGCATTCTGTTCTCGCTTTTTTTACTGCTCGCGTACGGTCTAATTTTTAATACCGTGCAGTCAAACTCCGTCGCCCATGCCCTGCGCTATACCTTCTCCTGCCCGGAGTGGATCACTGGCATCGGTTTAGCCCTCTTTGTTTTGCTCACCATTTCTGCCGGCCTGAAAGGCGTTGCCCGCATGATGCAGTGGCTGGTTCCCATCATGGCGCTGCTCTGGGTTGCCGCGAGCCTGGTCGTCGCTGCGCTACATGCCGACCAGGTTCCGGACGTGATTGCGACCATCTTTAAAAGCGCCTTTGGCTGGCGTGAGGTGGCGTCAGGCGCGCTGGGTTACACCCTGAGCCAGGCGCTGATGGCAGGTTTTCAGCGAGGCATGTTCTCCAATGAAGCCGGGATGGGCTCCACTCCCAATGCCGCCGCGGCCGCCTCTTCCTGGCCGCCGCACCCGGCAGCGCAGGGTATAGTGCAGATGATAGGCGTGTTTATGGATACCGTTATTATCTGTTCCGCCAGCGCCATGATCCTCCTGCTGGCCGGTCCTGTCGCGCATGAGTCGGATATCGACGGAATACAGCTTCTTCAGCAGGCGCTGGTGAACCTGACCGGCGGCTGGGGTTCGGGATTTGTCTCGTTCATTCTGATGCTGTTCGCCTTCAGTTCGATTGTGGTGAATTACCTGTATGCCGAAAATAACCTTATCTTCCTGAAATACGACTCTCGTCCGGCCATCCTCCTGCTTCGCCTGGGCGTAGTACTGATGGTGATCGCGGGCTCCCTTCTGAATATGCCGCTGGTCTGGCAGCTAGCGGATGTCATTATGGCGCTAATGGCAATCACTAACCTGACGGCGATCCTGCTGCTCTCGCCCGTTGTGAACCTTATTGCCAGGGATTATCTTCGCCAGCGCAAGCTGGGCGTTCCCCCGGTATTTGATGCCGCACGCTATCCCGAAATTCAGTCACAGCTTGCCCCCGGCACCTGGGATGATTTGCCCCGGCGATAACAGCTATCGATCAATTCAGGGCGATTTTTTGTTAAAGTCGCTCTAAATTTCCTGCAAGGACTGGATATGCTGATTCTGATTTCACCTGCAAAAACGCTCGACTACCAGAGCCCGCTCGCCACCGAGCGTTATACCCAGCCAGAACTGCTGGACTATTCGCAACAGCTGATCCGCGAAGCGCGCAAACTCTCTGCGCCGCAAATCGCCTCGCTGATGAGCATCAGCGACAAGCTGGCAGACCTGAACGCGACCCGGTTCCACGAGTGGCACCCGGATTTCACCCCCGCCAACGCGCGCCAGGCGATCCTGGCGTTTAAGGGCGATGTTTACACCGGCCTGCAGGCGGAAGATTTTAGCGAAGCCGACTTTGATTTTGCCCAGCAGCATCTGCGAATGCTGTCGGGCCTGTATGGCGTACTGCGCCCGCTGGATCTGATGCAGCCATATCGTCTGGAGATGGGGATTCGCCTGGAAAACGCCAAAGGCAAAGACCTTTACCATTTCTGGGGCGACATCATCACCGACAAGCTGAACGCGGCGCTGCATGCTCAGGGTGATAACGTGGTGGTTAACCTGGCATCCGATGAGTACTACAAGTCGGTGAAGCCGAAAAAGCTGAACGCGGAGATCGTTAAGCCGGTCTTCCTTGATGAGAAGAACGGCAAGTTCAAGGTCATCAGCTTCTATGCGAAAAAAGCGCGTGGCCTGATGAGCCGCTACATCATTCAGAACCGCCTGACGAAGCCGGAGCAGTTAACGGGATTCAACACCGACGGCTATTTCTTTGACGAGGCGTCGTCAGGGAAAGGTGAGCTGGTATTTAAGCGCCACGAGCAGTAAAACTAAACCCCGCCATCTGGCGGGGTTTTGCGTTAATGGTGCTTCCAGTCCGGGCCCGGACGGTGGTCGTCGTGATGATGGTCGTGTCGGTCATCACGATCGCGATGCTCGTCATGCGGACGCCAGTGGTTATCGCGCCAGTCATAATGCGCCTTCCACCAGTCGTGGTCGCGCCAGCGGCCGCCATCCCAGTAATGCCCGCTATTGTCCCGATCGCCAATCTGCAGTTTTACCGCAGGTACGAGAGTAATTTCAGATGCCTGTACCGCCATGGGGGCGACCAGCACCAGAGAAAGCGCGATGAGTGCAGGTTTTAGTGTAGACACAGGTGACTCCTTATTCTTCTTGCCCAACGTGGGCCGATGTAAGGAGAGTACGCGAGGGGAACGGTGGATGTTATTCTCTGCAATCCTAAACGCTAAGTGACCGCATTTATTGGGAATTTCTGCTTTTTTCCTGCAATTTTTCTCCTTAATTTCTTCATAAAAAAGCCGGGTGGCGCTGTGCTTACCCGGCCTACGGTCATCTCGTCGTTGTAGGCCCGGTAAGGCGTAGCGCCACCGGGCAACAAAATTACGCGCGCGTCATCATCAGATTCCGCAGTGCCGCGAAATCCGCCGGCAGCTCATGAGACAGCAGCGGCAGGTCGGCGCGCTCGGCCAGCTCTTTTGGCAGCGGCAGCGTTTCGCCCAGAATATCTTCCACGCTCTCTTTGAACTTCGCCGGATGCGCGGTGCCCAGGAACAGGCCATATTCACCCGGGTTAAGCTGGTCGCGCAGCGCGCGGTAAGCAATTGCCGCGTGCGGCTCAGAGGTGTAGCCCACCGCTTTCAGCTCGCGCATGGTGGCTTTGGTGGTTTCGTCCGTCACCGCAGCGTAGCCCAGGTCACCCAGACGCCACACCTTGCGGCGGAACAGCTCTTCCACGCGCGGCCAGTTGTTCGGCTGCGACACGTCCATGGCATTGGAGAGCGTCGCCTGCGTGGCGTTAGGCGCCCATTTGCCGTCTTTCAGGAAGCGCGGAACAGTATCGTTGGCGTTGGTGGCAGCGATAAAGCGTTTCACCGGCAGACCGAGAGATTTCGCCAGTAGCCCCGCCGTCAGGTCGCCGAAGTTGCCGCTTGGTACGGAAACTACCAGCTGATTGCGCGCTTCCTGCGGCAGCTGAGCCACCGCTTCGAAGTAGTAGCAGATCTGCGCCAGCAGGCGGCTGATGTTGATGGAGTTCGCCGAGTTCAGCCCCAGCGCGGCCTTCAGCTCTTCATCATCGAACGCTTGCTTGACCAGCGCCTGGCAGGCATCGAAATCGCCGTCGATCGCCACGGTTTCAATGTTGCCGCCGAGGGTGCAGAACAGTTTTTCCTGCAACGGGCTGATCTTGCCTTTCGGATAGAGGATCACCACGCGGACGTTTTTCAGGCCGTAGAACGCGTGTGCCACCGCCGCACCGGTATCACCGGAGGTGGCGGTCAGGATGGTCACCGGCTTGTCGCCGCTGATGTGGGTCAGCATCTGCGCCATAAAGCGGCCGCCGAAGTCTTTAAACGCCAGGGTCGGGCCGTGGAACAGCTCCAGACAACCGACGTCAGGCTCAACCTGCTTAACCGGAGCCGGGAAAGCAAACGCCGCACGCACGCGCTCTTCCAGCAGCTCCTGCGGGATTTCATCGCCAATAAACGCAGACAGAATTTTGGTGCTGCGGGTGACAAAGTCCAGCTTCAGCAGCTCATCGATTTCGGTCAGCTGAAATTCCGGCAGGTCGTGCGGGAAAAACAGCCCCTGATTTTTGCCCAGCCCCTGAGTCACCGCCTGCGCGAAGCTGACCTGCTCGTTATGATCTTTAAGGTTGTAGAGTTTCATTCGTTATCCCAGTACTCGTGCGCCAGCCGTGTCCAGACGGCAAATATGAACAAAGCCTTCCTGATTTTGCAGGTAGTGTTTAGAGAGCCAGTCCGCCACGCGCTGCGCGGTGTCTGGCTTATCGCACAGGGCGAACAGCGTCGGGCCGGAGCCGGAGATGCCGCACGCCTGCGCGCCGATATCCATTGAAGCCTGTCGCGCCTCGTTAAAGCCAGGAAGCAGCTTCGTACGGTACGGCTCGGCAATGACGTCTTTCATCAGTTTCGCCGCCAGCTGCGGCTGGCGGGTGTAGCAGGCGTGAATAAAGCCCGCCAGGTGACGCCCGTGGGCGATACAGTCCTGACGACGATACTGCGCCGGCAGGATCGCACGCGCTTCCGCGGTAGAGACCTTGATGCCCGGATACGCCAGCACCCACAGCCACTCATCAAACCCTGGCACCTGCTGGCTGATGATGCCATTTTCTTCAATCATCAGCTGCATGCCGCCGAGGAAGCACGGTGCGACGTTATCGTAATGAATACTGCCGGAGATGCGCCCTTCCAGCTCGCCCATCAGCGCCAGCAGACGGCTATTGTTCAGCGGCTTGCCGCAGTGCTCGTTCATCGCCACCAGCGCGGCGACAACCGAGCAGGCGCTGGAGCCCAGGCCCGAACCAATCGGCATGCTTTTTTCCAGCGTCATGGCGACCGGCACGTTTTTGCCAATCTCCTGACAGAAGCGCTCCCAGCACTGATAAACGATATTCTCGCGTGGTTCAGGCGGCAGCTTACTGGCGAAACGGCCGACGTTATTCAGGCTGAAGCTTTCTGCCGCCTCAACCGTTACCGTATCGCCCAGCAGCGAACCATCCACCGGCGTCACCGCCGCACCCAGCACGTCAAATCCGACGCTCATATTGGCGCTGGAAGCCGGGGCATATACTTTAACCATCTTAAACTCCTAACTTCCATGACAGGGTACGCAGCAGGTCGGCAAACACGCCCGCCGCCGTCACATCATTCCCTGCGCCATAGCCGCGAAGCACCAGCGGCAATGGCTGATAATAGTGGCTGTAAAACGCGAGGGCGTTTTCGCCGTTTTTGACTTTGTACAGCGGGTCGTTACCATCCACTTCGGCAATCTTCACCCGGCATACGCCGTCCTCTTCAATGTTGCCAACATAGCGCAATACCTTACCTTCATCACGGGCTTTCGCAACGCGTGCGGCAAAGGCATCGTCAAGCTGAGGTAAATTCGCCATAAAGGTGCTGACATCGCCGCTGGTGTCAAACTCGGCTGGCAGCACCGGTTCAATCACGATATCCGAAAGCTCCAGCTCGCGGCCCGTTTCGCGCACCAGGATCAGCAGCTTGCGCGCCACGTCCATCCCGGAGAGATCGTCGCGCGGATCTGGCTCGGTGTAGCCCAGCTCGCGCGCGGCACGGGTGGCTTCCGACAGGCTCATCCCTTCATCCAGCTTGCCGAAGATAAACGACAGGGAGCCGGAGAGGATGCCGGAGAAACGCTGCAATTCGTCGCCCGCGTTCAGCAGGTTTTGCAGGTTCTCGATGACCGGCAGGCCGGCGCCGACGTTGGTGTCGTACAGGAACTTGCGGCGCGACTTGCTCGCCGCCAGGCGCAGCTGGTGATAGTAATCCATCGACGAGGTGTTGGCCTTTTTGTTCGGCGTCACCACGTGGAAGCCTTCGCGCAGGAAGTCGGCGTACTGGTCGGCCACCGCCTGGTTCGAGGTACAGTCAACGATAACCGGGTTAAGCAGGTGATACTCTTTCACCAGACGGATCAGGCGCCCCAGGTTGAACGGCTCTTTCGCCTCTTCCAGCTCCGCCTGCCAGTTCTCCAGGTTCAGACCGTGAACGTTAGTAAGCAGCGCTTTCGAGTTCGCAATTCCGCAGACGCGCAGATCGATGTGCTTTTTCTTAAGCCACTCCTGCTGGCGCTTCACCTGCTCCAGCAGCGCACCGCCGACGCCGCCCACGCCAATCAGGAACAGCTCGATAACCTGATCGGTGTTGAACAGCATCTGGTGAACCACGCGCACGCCGGTAGTGGCGTCATCGTTATCCACCACCACGGAGATTGAACGCTCGGACGAGCCCTGAGCAATCGCCACGATGTTGATATTGGCCCGCGCCAGCGCGGCAAAGAATTTGGCGGAGATACCGCGCAGCGTGCGCATACCGTCGCCAACCACGGAAATCACCGCCAGGCGCTCCTGAATGGAGAGCGGCTCCAGCAGTTCCTCTTTCAACTCCAGATAGAACTCTTCTTCCAGCGCGCGGCGGGCGCGCAGACAGTCGACCTGAGGCACGCAGAAGCTGATGCTGTATTCGGAAGAGGACTGGGTGATCAGCACCACCGAGATACCGTTGCGTGACATGGCCGCAAAAACGCGCGCCGCCATGCCGACCATCCCCTTCATCCCCGGACCGGAGACGCTGAACATTGCCATATTATTCAGGTTGGAAATGCCTTTCACCGGCAGACCATCTTCATCGCTGCTGGCACCAATCAGCGTGCCTGGCGCCTGCGGGTTACCGGTGTTTTTAATCAGGCATGGGATCTGGAACTGGGCAATGGGGGAGATGGTACGCGGGTGAAGCACTTTGGCGCCGAAGTAGGAAAGCTCCATCGCTTCCTGGTAGGACATCGACTTCAGCAGCCTGGCGTCCGGCACCTGGCGCGGATCGCAGGTATAGACGCCGTCGACGTCAGTCCAGATCTCACAGCAGTCAGCGCGTAAACAGGCGGCCAGCACGGCGGCAGAGTAGTCGGATCCGTTACGGCCCAGCACTACCAGTTCACCCTTCTCATTTCCTGCGGTAAAGCCCGCCATCAGGATCATATGGTCAGAGGGGATTTTGCTCGCGGCAATACGGCGGGTTGATTCGGCAATATCAACGGTAGATTCGAGGTAGTGGCCCGCTGCCAGCAATTTCTCAACCGGATTGATCACGGTAACGTTGTGGCCGCGCGCTTCCAGCACGCCCGCCATGATGGCGATGGAAAGTTTTTCGCCCCGGCAGATCAGCGCCGCGTTGACGCTGTCCGGGCACTGGCCCAGCAGGCTGATGCCGTGCAGCACATGTTTGATCTGAGCAAACTCCTGCTCAACGAAAGACTTCAGCTGCGCGAGCGGGAAACCAGGCTGTGCCTCTGCCAGCCCCTGCAGCAGCTCGGCGAAGATACGCTCGGCATCGCTGATGTTCGGGAGTGCATCCTGGCCCCCGATGGTCTTTTCAATCATCGCCACCAGATGGTTTGTGATTTTTGCCGGGGCAGAGAGCACGGTCGCAACCTGCCCCTGCCTGGCGTTGCTCTCCAGGATATCGGCAACACGCAGAAAACGTTCTGCATTTGCCACTGATGTACCGCCGAACTTCAACACTCGCATGGTTCTACCTCGTTTCCTTTAGCCGAAAAAAAAGCCCGCACTGTTCAGGTGCGGGCTTTTTTCTGTTTTTCCTGTACGCGTCAGCCCGCATCGTTACCTGTGGTAATGATGATGGTTGTGGTAATGGTGGTGATGCTGATGCTGATGCGTTTCATGGATGTTGTGTACTCTGTCATTATTATCTGTCTGTGCTGTATTCTTTTAGGGTTAAAGGATCGGGCACCTTAAGTCAATGAATTTTTAATTTGATCACAATTCCGCGGACGTTCACGTCACGCTGCGTGACGTTTTATTTTCATCCGAATCCCCCAGTCGCAACCCTCCACGACAGACCATTTCGCCATAGTAAAAAATTATGACAGCATTTTACTCGGCCAATTTTTTTTCAATATCGTGCAGCAAACGGTGCAACATGGCGGTGTCCCGCTGCTCAAGACGTCCAAGGCGCTGCTGTAGCCAGTCGGCCATTTTTTGATCGTCCGCAACGCCAAGGCTCGATAAAAGACGCTCTACGCGAGCACGAAGCGCGGCCAGCTGATTTTCATTGGCGGCTTCTGTCTGGGGTTGAGGGATTTGCATTAGGGAAGCTAATTGATAGCAATAGACCATTACCGCCTGGCCTAAATTCAGGGAAGGATAATCGGCTACCATCGGCGCACCGGTGAGAACGTCCGCCAGCTCAAGCTCTTCGTTGGTGAGCCCGGAATCTTCACGACCAAATACCAGCGCGGCTTTCTCAAGCCACTGGCTTTTCTCTTCCAGCATGGGCACCAGTTCAGCAGGCGTGGCGTAATAGTGGAACTTCGCCCGGCTGCGTGCTGTGGTGGCAACGGTAAATGAAATGTCATGCAGCGCGTCGGCAAGCGTAGCGTAAGTCGTTATATTATCGAGAATATCCCCCGAACCGTGCGCCACCCAGCGGGCGGCAGGCTCCAGGTGCGCAGTGCTGTCCACAATACGTAAATCGGTAAAACCCATGGTCTTCATGGCACGCGCCGCAGCGCCTATATTTTCGGCTCTGGCTGGAGCGACCAGTACAATCGACAGATGCATTTATGCTCTCTTTTTAATCAGTTAGCGGAGAAAAGTGTGATGCACTTCAACATATTACGCAGCACGAATTTACAAATTTGCAACACAAATCACCGAAATAGCGTTTCATAACAAATTAAAGACGCTAAACTATTTTGTGTCTGAACAATCAGTTAGAATGTTAACAGAAGCCTATTATCCCTATGTTTTATAATGATAATGGCAACGTGAATACCCTGTTCTGATTGGATTCGCTTTGTTTATAAATCAATCTCCGCAACTAGTTGGTTTATTGAAAAATTGTGACAAAGGCTAGCATTCGGCTACGATGATTTCATCAAACTGTTAACGTGCTACAATTGAACTTGATATATGTCAACGAAGCGTAGTTTTATTGGGTGTCTGGTGTCACTTAGCCTGTTATGTTGCTGTTAAAATGGTTAGGATGACAGCCGTTTTTGACACTGTCGGGTCCAAAGGGAAAGTACCCAAGACCAAGCTAATGATGTTGTTGACGTTGATGGAAAGTGCATCAAGAACGCAATTACGTACTTTAGTCACGTTAAGCCGATCATGTTAATTTGCGACATGTATCAGGCAGGTCAGGGACTTTTGTACTTCCTGTTTCGATTTAGTTGGCAATTTAGGTAGCAAACATGCAGACCCCGCACATTCTTATCGTTGAAGACGAGTTGGTAACACGCAACACGTTAAAGAGCATTTTCGAAGCAGAAGGCTACGATGTCTTTGAAGCGACCGATGGCGCAGAGATGCATCAGATCCTTTCTGAAAATGATATCAACCTGGTGATCATGGATATCAACCTGCCGGGCAAAAACGGTCTTCTGCTGGCGCGCGAACTGCGTGAACAGGCGAACGTCGCGTTAATGTTCCTGACGGGCCGTGATAACGAAGTTGATAAAATTCTTGGCCTGGAGATCGGTGCGGATGACTACATCACCAAACCGTTCAACCCTCGCGAGTTAACCATTCGTGCACGCAACCTGCTGTCCCGCACCATGAACCTGGGCACGGTCAGCGAAGAGCGTCGTAGCGTCGACAGCTACAAATTCAACGGCTGGGAACTTGATATCAATAGCCGTTCGCTGATTAGCCCGAACGGTGAGCAGTATAAGCTGCCGCGCAGCGAATTCCGCGCGATGCTGCACTTCTGCGAAAATCCGGGCAAAATTCAGTCCCGTGCAGAACTGCTGAAGAAAATGACCGGTCGTGAGCTGAAGCCTCATGACCGTACCGTAGACGTGACCATCCGTCGTATTCGTAAGCATTTCGAATCGACGCCTGATACGCCGGAAATCATCGCCACCATCCACGGCGAAGGGTACCGTTTCTGCGGTGATCTGCAGGAGTAATCCCGCAGTTAACGCATGAAAAAACGGCGCATTTGCGCCGTTTTTTTTATTTCCAGATCCGCATTGTGTCGTTATCAGGCTCTGCGGGCGGCGCAGGTCGCTTCGGCTGTGAAAGCGAATACCAGTCGAAATGACGAGTCAGGTACATGACGGCGAACAGCGCCAGCGCGAGAACCGCAGCCCCCAACAGCAGTGCGCTATCCTCCGAGCGCAGCAGGAACCACATCACCACGTCCAGCCCCAGCAAAGCCAGCACAAACAACCCGCTGCGCTTCCAGCTTTTCAGCACGGCCTGCAGGTACATTCCGTTCATCGCCGCACCAACCAAACTTGCAACTATCCAGGCTGGCGTAAACCCGACATGTTCTGATAGCGCCAATAGCACCAGATAGAACAGCACCAGGGACAGCCCCACCAGCAGATACTGCATCGGGTGCAGGCGCAGCCCGGTTAAGGTCTCGAAAACAAAGAAGGCCATAAACGTCAGCGCAATCAGCAAAATGGCGTACTTGATCGCCCGATCAGTCAGTTGATACTGATCGGCGGGCGTGGCTACCGTAACGCTGAAGGCGGGGATCGACTCCCATGACGGCGACTCGCTTCCGTTGAACCAGCTCTCAAGATTGTTCGCAAACCAGCTGCTCTGCCAGTTCGCCTGAAAACCGGCGTCACCAATTTTATGCTTCACCGGTAGATAATTACCCATAAAGCCAGGATGCGGCCAGTTGCTGTTCAGCGCCATTTCACTGCTACGTCCTACAGGTACCACGGCAAAACTTCCTGTTCCCGTCAGATTCAGCGAAATATCCATAGCAAACGTTTTTAATTCCAGCGCCTTGTCAGTCAGCGGGATATGGATACCGGGAAGCGCGCCATACACGCCTGTACCCGGCTCCACACTTAGCGTCTCGCCGTTGATACTGGAGACGTTCACCGTGCCAATGCCTCGAGCATCGCCCACGCCAACAACGATAAACGGCTGCCCCAGGGTCATCGACTCCCCTTTCAGCTGCGTCATTTTTTCCGTGTTGAATCGGGCTTTTATGTTGAGGTCGGTATTCCAGATCTGTCCGTCATAGATGCCGATATTTCGCGACTCAACGCGCTGGTTACCCTCAACGCGCAGAGACTCCGGCAGGATAAAATGCATATAGCTTTTCTTGTACTCGACTTTTTTCTCATCCTCTAACTTGTAAAAAACCTCGGTTACCGGGATCGCAATCAGCGGGCCGACCAATTTTTGCGGCCCGCTGGTGCTCTGGCGAAGCGTATTTTCGACATCGTTGCGGTAGCTTTCACGCTCTGAAATGAGGTTACTCACCATAAACAGTGGGACTAACAACAGCAGGATGCACCCCAGCAGGGTGCTTACTTTCCAGAACAGGGGGGATTTCATCATTACGTCTCCTTTGTGATGTGGAGAGCGTAACCAGGCTGTGTGGGGCCAGTTTGAAGTTATGTGAAGGGACGGTGAAGTGTCAGCGTGGCTATCACGCCACCTTCATCACGATTACGCAATGTAATCTCTCCGTGGTGCAGACGCGCCACCTCCTGAACAAACGCCAGCCCGAGTCCGCTACTTTTCAACCCGTTCTCGCGCGGCAGGGAATAAAAGCGCTCAAAAATACGTTCCAGCGCATAATCCGGGATCCCGCTTCCGCTGTCGGTGACGCTCAGCCGTATCTGCCCCTGCTCTTCCCGGGCCGCCAGTTCAATGGCACCACCCTGTGGGGTAAAATCGATAGCATTGTCCAGTAAATTACCGAGCGCCTGTTCGAGCAGGTCGGGATCGCCTTCAACAAGAAGCGAAGCGGGCTGGAGGGTCAGTGCAATCTCTTTTGCCGCCAATAGCGCCGAACGCGCGTCGGCAAGCCGTGTAAACAGCAGGTCGACGCGGACGACCTGGGGCGTAATCTCGACCCGATTTTCAAGCCGCGCCTGAGTCAGCAGTTTTTCAACCAGCGACTGCATACGCGCGTTTTGCACCAGAATATTATCGATAAACCGCGCGGCCACCTGCGGCGGCGGCTGCTCGGTGAGAATTTCTGCCGCGCCGCGTATGGCGGCTATTGGGCTTTTCAGCTCGTGGGTCAGCGCATGGACATAGTGTTCAATGTAGTTTTTCCCTTCAAGGCGAATACGCATATTTTCCAGCGCCTGAGCCAGCTTGTGCAGTTCGCTACTACCTGGATTAGGCAGCGGGAGAGGCGTATCAGTGGTCACCGAGTCGGCATAGCGCGATAACGTACTGATGGAACGATTGATCCACCAGGCGACGAGAAAACCGATCAGTAAAGCAATGCCAAGCAGCGCCCCGCCAGCCCACAGAATCCGCCTCTCGCTGCGTTGGATAACCGGCGCCATCGCGCTGTTAGGTTTCCCCACCGACAGCACGCCGATTATCTTGCCCTGCTCCACAACCGGTGCGGCAACATACATCACCGTGCTCTCCAGATCGTCGGGATGGCTCTGGGTACTGCGCGCGCCGTATTGGCCGCGAAGCGTCAGCCAGACATCGTTCCAGCGAGAGTAATCTTGCCCCACGGCCAGGCCGGCAGAATCAAACACGACGCGGCCCTGCGCATCGGTCATGTAGACGTGATACTCGTTGCGCACCTTATGAATGCCGCCGATATTGGCGCGGAAAGGCCGCTGATGGAGCTGTAAAAAGGCCTGCGCCAGTCTGCCCTGCTGCGCATTGCCCGAAAGAAGATCCTCACGCCCAACTTCGGCGAGCAAGGTCGCGGTATCGATCAACGTGCCCTCGGTTGCCCTGCGCACGCCGGGCTTCACTTCCTGAACAAAGATCGACAGCACAAACCATGCGGCGATGGCGACGATCAGGAAGTACCCCAGCAGCAAACGCATTCCGATGCGCATTAATAAAGCCCCAGGCTATAGCCCATACCGCGATGGGTGCTGATGGGTGACAGTTCCTCATTCACTGCCCGCAGCTTGGCGCGCAGGGTCTTGATGTGAGTGTCCACGGTACGATCGTAACTGTCGCCGTCTTCGCCCCACACCTTGTCCATTAACTGTTGCCGAGAGAAAACCCGTCCCGGAGCCTGTAGTAACGTTTTAAGCAGCAAAAACTCATAGCGCGTGAGCGGTAATGCTTCACCGCACCAGCTAATTCGCGCGGCAGCTTCGTTCAGCTCAAACTGTCCGATACGCACCGTCTCCGCTGGGGCGGCGGATTTTTGCATCCGCCGTAAAATGGTCCTTACCCGGGCGCACACCTCACGCGGGGAGAAAGGCTTGGCGACGTAGTCGTCTGCGCCCATTTCCAGGCCGAGAAGTTTATCCACTTCGTCACTGCGTGCCGTCAGAAACAGCACGGGCAGTGACGGATGCTGCGCCAGAAGCTGGCGGCAGAGCTCAAAGCCGCTGATGTCCGGCAGCCCGACGTCAAGAATGGCGAGCGCCGGAGCCTGCTGACGCGCCGCCTCCAGCACCGGTAAACCGCGCTCAAACGCTTTTACTGCAAATCCTTCCTGCTGAAGCATGTAGATAAGCGTATCGGCGATACTGGTTTCGTCTTCAACCAGCCAGACTACAGGTTGTTGCATGGTTCATCCCTGAATTAATGCCAAGGCATAATCGGCACCGCACTAATGGCGTTTTTCGGGGACCCTTCCACCACTTTATCGGAATACGCCAGGTAGGCCAGGGTGTTGCGTTTTGCATCATAGAAACGCACCACCTGCAGCTTTTTAAACACCAGCGAGGTCCGTTTCTGGAACACCACGTCGCCCTGCGCTTTGCCGTTTTTGATTTTATCGCTCAGCTCAACCGGTCCCACCTGCTGACAGGAGATCGCCGCATCGGAAGTGTCTTCCGCCAGCCCCAGGCCGCCTTTAATACCGCCCGTCTTCGCGCGGCTGACGTAGCAGGTGACGTTTTTCACGTCCGGATCGTCAAACGCCTCCACCACAATTTTGTGGTCCGGACCGAACATTTTGAACACGGTATCGACAGAACCAATCTGTTCCGCCTGCGCCGCACGGCCCGCTACCAGCAACAGGGCAGTAAGAAGCAAAGTCTTGTATTTCATATTGTTACCATTCTTTAAAATTGCATTGAGCGATTATTCAACACGTTAGTCAAAAATGTAGCAAGATCACAGGATTAGAATATATTCACCCAAAATGAGAGAGAAAAGGCATTAATGCGCAAAAAAAACACTGAATGCTAAAACATCAAAAAATGCTATTATCCGCTAACCTGTTATCAGGCACCTGCTGTTTTAAGGATGAGGATAGTATATGGATCAGGCTGGAATTATTCGCGACCTGCTCACCTGGCTGGAAGGTCATCTCGACCAGCCTTTGTCACTGGATAATGTGGCGGCTAAAGCGGGCTATTCCAAGTGGCATCTGCAAAGGATGTTCAAGGATGTCACCGGTCATGCTATCGGTGCCTATATTCGCGCACGTCGTTTATCGAAATCTGCGGTGGCATTGCGCCTGACCGCGCGGCCAATTCTGGATATTGCCCTGCAGTACCGTTTTGATTCGCAGCAGACCTTCACCCGCGCCTTTAAAAAACAGTTCTCGTTGACGCCAGCGCTCTATCGCCGCTCGCCTGACTGGAGCTCGTTTGGCATGCGTCCGCCGCTGCGTCTGGGCGAGTTCGCGATGCCGAAATACGAAATGGTCACTCTGCCGGAAACCCATCTGATCGGTACAACCCAGAGCTACTCGTGCTCTCTGGAGCAGATTTCTGAGTTCCGCCATCAGATGCGCGTCCAGTTCTGGCGCGATTTCCTGAGCCATGCGCCGGCCATTCCGCCGATCCTGTATGGCCTCAACGAAACGCACCCAAGCCAGGAAAAAGACGACGAGCAGGAGGTGTTTTACACCACCGCGCTGACGCCGGAGCTGGCGAATGGCTACATTCAGGGTTCGAAGCCGGTCGTGCTGGAAGGCGGCGAGTACGTGATGTTCTCGTATGAAGGACTGGGTACGGGCGTCCAGGAGTTTATCCTGACCGTTTACGGGACGTGCATGCCAATGCTGAATCTCAATCGCCGTAAAGGTCAGGATATCGAGCGCTACTACCCGGCGCAGGATGCCAAACCGGAAGAAGGCCCAATCAATCTGCGTATGGAATTCTTGATTCCTGTCCGTCGTTAACGCTGCAGTTCATCAAGCGCAGGGGCATCGAGATGCGAAATGTCCCCTGCCATTTCCACGACCCAGCCCGACGCCAGCCACGCGCTTTCCTGATAATCAATCCGGGAAATGGAGCAGTTACGCAGGCGTAACCGACGCTCAGCGTAAGCCGGTAACCCCAGAATGGTGCTCACCAGGCAGCCGAGCGCGATACCGTGACTCACCAGCAGCGGACGGCTGCCTGCCGGAAGCTTGAGGCATTCCGCCAGCGCGGCATGCATACGCACGCTCAGCTCCTGCATGGATTCCCCTTCAGGAATACGACCATCTTCGGTACCGTTCACCAGCGTGCGGCGCCAGCCTTCCTCCGTTTCCGTCAGCGTATCAATATGGCGCTTTTCAAGCACGCCCATATCCAGCTCGCGCAGGCGCGGCTCAAGCATCACATCGCAGCCGCAGGCGTCGGCAATGATGCGCGCCGTCTGCTGTGTGCGACCTAAATCGCTGGTAATAACGTGGGTAATGCCCAGCGTTCTGGCGCGTTCCGCCACCTGCCACGCTTGCTGCACACCCTTCTCGGTGAGAGGACTGTCTGACTGGCCTTGAATACGTCGCTCGGCGTTCCACTGCGTTTCACCGTGGCGAACAAGGTATACCTGTAACATGCTTTTTTTCCGTTATACTGCGATGAGTTTTTTTTGAATCGAGCTTAATTATGCACCATGTTGTCTCTGCTACCACCAATCCTGCCAAAATTCAGGCAATTCTAAAGGCTTTTGAAGAGATTTTCGGCGAAGGATCCTGCCATATTGAGGCCATCGGCGTCGAGAGTGGCGTACCTGAACAGCCGTTTGGCAGCGAGGAAACGCGCGCTGGCGCACGAAATCGCGTGGCAAACGCAAAAGCCGCGGCCCCGAAGGCTGACTACTGGGTCGCCATTGAAGCAGGCATCGACGAAGGCGCAACCTTTAGCTGGGTGGTGATTGAAAGCCGTGAGCAGCGCGGCGAAGCGCGCTCAGCCACCCTGCCGCTGCCGGAGATCATTCTGGAAAAAGTGCGTGCAGGTGAAGCGCTCGGGCCGGTGATGTCACAGTACACCGGCATTGATGAGATTGGGCGTAAAGAAGGGGCGATTGGCGTCTTTACGGCGGGTAAGCTCACGCGTTCAGGGGTTTACCATCAGGCGGTGATCCTGGCGCTGAGCCCGTTTCATAACGCCATTTATCGTTGATCGCTCAATAAGACCGACTCGAGCCACTGGCGCAGCTCAACCGGCGCAGACTTCAGGCTGTTCGATCCACGGGTGATCGTCGCGATGCCCGCGCCCAGCTCGTTTTTCAGCTCGCGCTGGCTCATCTCACCGCGCAATAGCTCTTCAATAATCCGAACGCGCGTGCCCAGCGCCTCACGCTCGTCCGGCGTAAGCATCAGCTGCATGAGGGGTAGGTGCAAATCCTGCTCGTAAGACTGGCGAAGCAGCTCCACAAAACGAAGCCACTCCTGGTGACGCTGTTCGGCCATTGCCGAGGAATACGGGGAATGCTGGGTCATGTTATGCTGCCTCTTGTACTCTTTAGCGAGTACAGCATAACACAACCCATGCCGATCAGTAACGTCTCTGCCACTCGGCATCGCTCATCAGGGTATCTTTCTGCCCCATGAAGTAGCGATAGTAGGCGTCATAAGCCAGCACGTTCTTCACGTAGCCGCGCGTTTCCGAGAACGGAATGCTCTCCACGAACGCCACTGCGTCAATGCGTCCTGCACTGTTGCCAAGCCAGGTGCGCACGCGGCCCGGACCGGCGTTATACGCCGCCGACGCGAAGATGCGGTTATTGCCAAACTGCTGATAGACATACTGCAAATAGCTGGTGCCGATGTTGATGTTGGTATCCGGATCGAGAAGCTGTGACGGGCTGCTGTAACCTGGAATGTTGAACATCTTCACCGTATGCGTCGCCGTCCCCGGCATAATTTGCATCAGCCCGCTGGCACCCACCGGTGAACGAACTTTCGGGTTCCAGGCGCTCTCCTGACGGGCGATCGCCATGGCGTAGCTTTGCGGGATATCTTTGCCGCTGGTGTAGCGGTCAAACAGATCTTTATACGCCAGCGGGAAACGCTCTTCGAGATGGTCCCACAGCTTGCCTGAAATCGTCGCCTGCACGCTCAGATCCCACCAGCGATTATCAAACGCATAGCGGGCAAGCTGCGCTTTTTCATCCGTGGTGCGGCTGGTCACCAGGTTGGCCCACTCGCTGCGCGCGGTGTTATCCATGTTCCAGTACATCAGCTCGCGCACGCGCGCCATCTCTGGCCTCTGCGTCAGCGCGGGGTTCGCGTTAGCGGGCGCTTTGTCGATCTTAAGCGTGTACTCCTCGCCCAGCCGTTGCGCCGCCGCCATCGGGTAGAACCCGCGCTGCTGCATCAGCGAGTGAAGAATCTCTTTGGCTTCGTCTTCACGACCGCGCTCCATCAGCAGATCGGCCTGCCAGTAGCGCCATTCGTCCTTCTCTTTGGCTTCCATCGGCAAACGCGCGAGCCAGGTGTTGAGGCCACGGCGGTCGCCGGTGCCCAGCGCCATGCGCACGCGGCGCTCGACAAGCGAGGTCGAGTTTGAGCGCATGATCGCATCGTCACGCCAGCGCGCCTGTTCGTCGGTCACGTCCGTGCCCATCAGTCGCCAGGCCACGATGTCGCGCAGCTCCTGGGTTTGATCTTCATTCAGCTGCTGCGCCTGCACCAGCTGCGGGATCATCAGCCGCGCGTTTTCGACATCGTCACGCGCCACGCTGGCAAAAGCTACCGCCGCCATCTGGCGGGTAAAATCGGTCGAGCCCGTGCTGCGGGCAAAGGTCAGGACGCTGTTCGGATCGTTTGCCAGCGCGATAACCGCCGAGGAGATCGTCTGGTAATCGGACGGCATCTGCCCTGCCAGCGCGGTCACCAGACGCGTGTTGCCGGCTTTCATCGCCAGACGGATGCGCTCAAGGTAGGCCAGCGGATCCTGCTTGCCGGAAGCGCGCCATGCGCCGAACAGGGAATCACAGGCGTTCGGCTGGCTTTTGCCGGTCAGCCACAGATCTTTCGCCCCGGCCCAGGCCTCTTCCTGCTGCCCGGTCGCCCATTTCGCATAGTAGTAATTACACTGCGCTTCGGTGGTATTCGGCTTGTCAGGGCTAAACGCCAGCAGGCCTCGCCAGTCTTCACGCCGCGCCAGCTCATTCACAAAACGAGACTGGAGATTTCGGGCAGGCGGCAGGGTCGGGTTCGCCTGAATGAAATTATTCACGGTGACGGTCGGCTGGTTCATCAGATCGTCGGTAATCTGGCGATACTCCAGATACGGATACAGCGGATAATCCTTGAGCGTCGGCATCAGCGCCTGCACGGTATCCATCTGCTTGTTGTCCCACGCCTGTTTAATCTGGGCGTAGCGGTTACGTTGTTCATCCAGTGAATCGGCATGCACCGCCTGGCTTACCGCCATTACGTATACGCTGGCAGCCAGCAGACGCCAGACCACCCGTTTGGCTTTTTCCACAAGCTCTTCCTCATTGTTTTTTCGTCAATTGCAGCGTCTTGCCACGTCAAAGTCACAACAACTTATGCTAACCAGGCATCCAGCAACGCGCCACGTCATGGACACTTTTTTACCTTTCTTGCGCGTTTTAACACTCCCGACGTTCCTGGCTGGGATTAGGGCGTGAAAAAGGCTACACTTCGAGGCTGAAATTCCTTCTCATTTACGATAAAAGAGGCGAAGTCCACGTGGCTCAATTCGTTTATACCATGCATCGTGTCGGCAAAGTTGTCCCGCCGAAACGTCATATTCTTAAAAATATCTCGCTGAGCTTCTTCCCGGGCGCAAAAATTGGTGTGCTGGGTCTCAACGGTGCCGGTAAGTCCACCCTGCTGCGCATCATGGCCGGCATCGATACAGACATCGAAGGTGAAGCCCGTCCGCAGCCAGGCATCAAGATCGGCTACCTGCCGCAGGAACCTCAGCTGAACCCGGAACACACCGTACGTGAATCCGTTGAAGAAGCGGTATCCGAAGTGGTTAACGCGCTGAAAGGTCTGGATGAAGTGTATGCCAAATACGCCGAGCCGGATGCGGACTTCGACAAACTGGCCGCTCAGCAGGGCAAATATGAAGAGATCATCCAGGCGCACGACGGTCACAACCTGAACGTGCAGCTGGAGCGCGCGGCCGATGCCCTGCGTCTGCCGGACTGGGATGCGAAAATCGCGAATCTCTCCGGTGGTGAACGCCGCCGCGTGGCGCTGTGCCGCCTGCTGCTGGAAAAACCAGACATGCTGCTGCTCGACGAACCGACCAACCACCTTGATGCGGAATCCGTGGCGTGGCTGGAGCGCTTCCTGCACGACTTCGAAGGCACCGTGGTGGCAATTACCCACGACCGTTACTTCCTCGACAACGTCGCCGGCTGGATCCTGGAGCTGGACCGCGGTGAAGGTATTCCGTGGGAAGGCAACTACTCTTCCTGGCTGGAGCAGAAAGATCAGCGTCTGGCGCAGGAAGCGTCTCAGGAAGCGGCCCGTCGCAAGTCTATCGAGAAAGAGCTGGAGTGGGTGCGTCAGGGCGCGAAAGGCCGTCAGTCTAAGGGCAAAGCCCGTCTGGCACGCTTTGAAGAGCTGAACAACACCGAATACCAGAAACGTAACGAAACCAACGAACTGTTTATTCCACCTGGAGCACGTCTGGGGGATAAAGTGGTTGAAGTAACCAACCTGCGTAAGTCCTACGGTGACCGCGTGCTGATCGACGATCTGACCTTCTCCGTACCGAAAGGCGCTATCGTTGGCATCATCGGTCCGAACGGCGCGGGTAAATCGACCCTGTTCCGTATGATGTCCGGTCAGGAACAGCCAGACAGCGGCTCAATCACCCTGGGTGAAACCGTGAAGCTGGCCTCCGTAGACCAGTTCCGTGACGCGATGGATAACAGCAAAACCGTGTGGGAAGAAGTCTCCGGCGGTCTGGATATCATGCGTATCGGCAACACCGAGATGCCAAGCCGCGCCTACGTTGGCCGCTTTAACTTTAAGGGCACCGACCAGGGCAAACGCGTGGGCGAGCTGTCCGGCGGTGAGCGTGGTCGTCTGCACCTGGCGAAGCTGCTGCAGGTGGGCGGTAACGTTCTGTTGCTCGATGAACCGACCAACGACCTGGATATCGAAACCCTGCGCGCACTGGAAAACGCCCTGCTGGAGTTCCCGGGCTGCGCCATGGTTATCTCGCACGACCGCTGGTTCCTGGACCGTATCGCGACCCACATCCTGGACTACCAGGACGAAGGTAAAGTGGAATTCTTCGAAGGTAACTTCACCGAATACGAAGAGTACAAAAAACGCACGCTGGGCGCAGACGCGCTGGAGCCGAAGCGTATTAAGTACAAGCGTATTGCGAAATAAAAGCAAAACGGCAACCTCGGTTGCCGTTTTTTATTCAGGGTGAGGGCATCAGGCCGCACAACATCACCCACCCACGTAATACCGCTTCACCTCATCAAACTGCATCGCAAACTCGATATAGCTCATCAGCGCGGGCGAATTCAGCTTCCGGCTCGGATAGGCCAGCCAGAGATCGTTACCTTCAACGCGCCATTCCGGCAGCACCTGAACCAACGCCCCCTTTTCGATCTTATCTTCCAGCAGAAATGCGGGTAACAGCGTGATCCCCGCCCCGGCAATCGCGCATTCGCGGGCGTACACCAGATTATCGGTCATGTGGCCGTTGTCCGGCAGGTAGCGGTAATCCTCACCCTCGCTTCGCAGCAGCCACTCCGACCACGCCCGGTGCGTAATACAGCGGTGCTCCACCAGCTGTCGGGGATGGATTAACGGCTCCCGGCGTGCCAGATAATCCGGCGAGGCCAGCATGTAGCGCGGGCAGTGCCCGATCATTCTGCCTATCAGTGAGGAGTCCTGCGGCTTGCCGGTGCGCAGCGCCACGTCAAAACCGGACTCGACCAGGTCCACCACGTCGTCAGAGATCGATACATCGAGCGACACGTCAGGATAGCGAAGCTGAAACTCGGCATTCATATGCGCCAGCAGGGTCGCGCCAATCCCCGCCGGGCAGGTAATACGCAGCCGGCCGCTGGGGTTTTCACGCAGGCGCTGAATGGCGTACTCCGCCCGCTCGCTGGCCGCCAGCATCTCCCGACAGTGCACCAGATAGTGCTCGCCCGCGAACGTCAGGCTGATCCTGCGTGTGGTGCGGTTAAGCAGACGGATCCCCACCTGCTGCTCCAGCTGGCTGATCCGCTGGCTGACGCTGGATTTCGGCAGTTCGGCTTTCTGCGCCGCCGCGGTGAAACTGCCCATCTCCGCCACCAGCGCAAACAGCGCCATATCCTGCAGCTGTTTAAACATGATTGTTCACTCTGTACGAACGCTGAGTTCATGATTGTCCATCTTATCATGCGGCTGGCCACTTAATAGACTAGCCTCAACAAAACGCATTCCATTGAGGAGCACACCATGTCAGTGAAAGCCATTGCCGTTAACCCAGAAAATCCGTCCACCTTCATTGAAATCACCCCGCCAATGCCGACGCCCGGCGAACACGATCTGCTGGTAGAGGTGAAAGCCGTATCGATTAACCCGGTTGATACCAAAGTGCATGCAGGCATCGCCAAAAATGGGCTGAACGAGCCGCGAATTCTGGGGTGGGATGCCAGCGGGGTCGTCAAAGCCGCTGGAGCTGGCGTCACCGGCTTCAAACCAGGTGATGAGGTGTGGTACGCGGGCGACATCACCCGCCCGGGCAGCAATACCACTCATCAGCTGATAGATGCGCGCATTGTCGGCCACAAGCCTGCCAGCCTCGGCTGGGCGGCAGCCGCTGCGCTACCCTTAACTGCGCTCACCGCGTGGGAAGGTCTGTTTGAACGGCTGAACATTCAGGATGCCGAAGCGGACAAAACCCTGCTGATCATCGGCGGCGCGGGCGGCGTGGGATCGCTGGCGATCCCGTTTGCGAAGCACAACAGCAAGGTGAAGATTATCGCAACCGCTTCACGAGAAGATTCCGCCCAATGGTGCCGCGATCGCGGTGCTGACGTAGTGGTCAACTACCGCGATCTAAAAGGCGAGCTGGCGAAGCAGGGACTTACCTTCGTGGATTATATTTTCATCCTCAACGACACCGACGGGCATTGGGATGCGGTCAGTGAACTGATTGCGCCGCAGGGGCATATTTGTTCCATCGTTGAGAATGAACATCCGCTGAACCAGGACAAGCTGAAGTCCAAATCCGCCGCCCTGCACTGGGAGTTTATGTACACCCGCAGCATGTACAAGACGGCTGATATGGCGCGTCAGGGTGAGATCTTAAATGAGGTGGCGAAGCTGGTAGATAACGGCGTGGTGGAAAGCTCGCTCAGCGAAACGCTGCACGGGCTGAGCGTGGAAAGCATTACCGAAGCGCACCGTAAGGTGCTGGAGGGGCATATGCGCGGGAAGGTGGTGGTTGAGTTCTGAGGTATTCCCCCCTCACCCCAAAAGGGCGAGGGGGAAGTTATTACCCCTGCTCCCCCATCATCTCCTTCACCAGCTCGACGCAGCGCAGGAAGCGGGTGTCATAATCAGACTCTTCCACATGCACAAACTCAACGTTGTTCTCGTTGAGCATCTCCACCAGCATGGTCTGGAACTCGCGCCTGTCCACCGAGCTGCCCAGGCTGCGCATGCCGTCGGCCACCCACGGGGTGTTGTTTTCCAGCAGGATCACCAGGTCAAAGCGGTATTCGTCAATCAGCGCCTGCACGAACGGGTGCTCACGCCCCTCGTACTTTTTACAGAACGCCTGCGTGGTGACAAAATCGGTATCAATAAACGCCACTTTGTTAGCGTATTTCACCGCGAAATCAATGTACTGGGCGTGCCCGAGCGCGATTTTATCGTAGTCGGAATACTGCAGTGCCATCTCGTCGCCGCCGAGGTGAGAGAAGACGTAATCGCGTCCATACTCCCACGCGCTGGTGGTGTTGAAGATGTTCGCCAGCTTGTTGACCAGCGTTGATTTACCGCTCGACTCGCCGCCCAGAATAGCCACCGTACGCACGAAGAACGGCTTCACTTCGGTCGGAATATAATCCCAGTAGCGGAACGGGTTCTCGCGGATCTGCGCCCCGCTGATGTTCATAAAGGTGCGTTTCGGGTCGATCAGCACCGTCTCGATGCCCAGATGCTCGCGGAACTGCGGCGCGTCGGACTCTTCAGAGGTGTAGATCCAGTTAGGCGCAATGCCCTTCTCTTCCATAAACGCTTTGATGCCGTTGCTCCACACGTCCCAGCCGTGCGGATACGGCTCCATGCCCTCTTCGTTAAAGGCATGAATGCGAATGTTTTTCTGGTACTTAAAGGTCTGAAGCAGCCAGCGCAGACGGTCAGGCACGGTGGGCTGCTGCGACATGGCGCTGTCTTCAAAGAGCTGGCGATCGCGCGTTTCGTCGTAGCCCATGATGATGTGCAGCTCGTCCACCTGGCTACAGGCGCGCTGGATCAGATAGATATGCCCGGTATGCAGCGGATAAAACTTGCCGAACACCACGCCGATGTTCTTTTGCATCCGCGGGAACTCCAGCCCCAGAAAGCGGTGCAACGCTTCAAGCTTCTGCGCGCTGGGGCTTTTGATTTTGGCGTTCAGCAACTGGCTCAGGTAGCCTTTGGTCATGCCGCTGGCATCCGCCACCTGCTGCAGCGTGCAGCCCTTCTGGCGGATCGCGGTCTTGATGTAGTCAAATGATGACATAAATTACGGTGCCTCCTGCAAAATCGAATACGTAATTATAAGTCGTCAAAGACATTTAACGCATCTGCGAGTTTCTTAACGCCAAAGACCTGCATCCCTTCCGGGATTTTTTTCGGCACGTTGGCGGCGGGAACGATAGCCCGACGGAAGCCGTGCTTTGCCGCCTCGGAGATACGCTCCTGGCCGCTCGGCACCGGACGGATTTCCCCGGCCAGCCCTACTTCACCGAAGACGACCAGATCCTGCGGCAGCGGTCTGTCGCGCAGGCTGGAGACCATCGCCAGCAGCAGCGCCAGATCTGCGCTGGTCTCAGTGACTTTCACCCCGCCAACCACGTTGACGAACACATCCTGATCCGCCATCTGCAGCCCGCCGTGACGGTGCAGCACCGCCAGCAGGATCGCCAGGCGGTTCTGCTCCAGACCGACCGCCACGCGCCGCGGGTTACCCATCATCGAGTGATCCACCAGCGCCTGAATTTCAACCAACAGCGGGCGCGTCCCTTCCCACAGCACCATTACCGAACTGCCGGAGGTGATCTCATCGCCGCGGCTCAGGAAGATGGCCGACGGGTTGCTGACCTCGCGCAGCCCCTGCTCGGTCATAGCAAACACGCCCAGTTCGTTAACCGCGCCAAAGCGGTTTTTGTGGCTGCGCAGGGTGCGGAAGCGGGAATCCGCGTCGCCGTCGAGCATCACCGAGCAGTCGATACAGTGTTCGAGCACCTTCGGACCCGCCAGAGAGCCATCTTTGGTAACGTGGCCGACCATCACAATCGCCACGCCGCGCGTTTTGGCAAAGCGCGTCAGGTAAGCGGCGGTCTCCCGCACCTGCGCCACGCTGCCCGGCGAGGACTGAATGTCCGCCATGTGCATTACCTGGATGGAGTCGATCACCATCAGCTTCGGCTGCTCTTCTTCGGCGATCATGCAGATCTGCTCGATGCTGGTTTCCGACAGCATGTTCAGGTTACCGGTCGGCAGGCCGAGACGGTGAGCGCGCATCGCCACCTGCTGGAGAGATTCTTCACCCGTCACGTACAGGGTTTTCATCTGTTCAGCGAGCTTGCAGAGCGTTTGCAGCAGCAGGGTCGATTTCCCCGCCCCTGGGTTACCGCCGATCAGAATCGCGCTGCCCGGCACCACGCCGCCGCCGAGCACGCGGTCAAACTCTTTGAAGCCGGTGGAAAAGCGCGGCAGCGCTTCCAGGCTGATATCAGAAAGCTTTTGCACCTTCGACACGCCTGCATTGCCCGCATAGCCGCTCAGGCGCTCATTGCGTGCCACGCTCGGCGAAGCCGCCACACCACGCACTTCGGTGATGGTGTTCCAGGCATGACAGGCGCTGCATTGCCCCTGCCAGCGCGGATAATCCGCACCACATTCATTACAGACAAATGCGCGTTTTGGAGCTTTCGCCACGGTTTACCTCGTTATTTCTGATTAAGGCTGCCGGAGAGAATGCAGAACACCCCCATCAGGTCAGCGTGACGGATAGTGACTTCCGTCTTTTCATTCACTTTTGGTTTGGCATGGTAGGCAATGCCAAGGCCAGCCACTTTGATCATTGGCAGATCGTTCGCGCCGTCGCCAATGCCGACGGTCTGCTCGACCGGAATCTCATACTTTTCCGCCAGGCGCGTCAGGGTATTGGCTTTGTACTGGGCATCCACGATATCGCCGATCACCTGGCCGGTCAGCTTGCCGTCCATGATTTCCAGCTCGTTAGCGACCACCGTGGTCAGATGCAGTTTCTCGCGTAGATAATCCGCAAAGAAGGTAAAGCCACCGGAGGCGATCGCCACTTTCCAGCCGAGGGACTGGAGCTTCAGCACCAGCTGCGTCAGCCCCGGCATCAGCGGCAGCACATCGCGCACCTGGCGCAGGATGTTAGCATCGGCCCCTTTCAGGGTCGCCACGCGCTGGCGCAGGCTGGCGGTGAAGTCCAACTCGCCGCGCATCGCACGCTCGGTGACTTCCGCCACCAGCTCGCCGCTGCCTGCCAGTTTAGCAATCTCGTCAATACATTCGATCTGAATAGCGGTGGAGTCCATGTCCATCACCAGCAGACCCGGCGTTTTCAGGTGCGGAATTTTGCCGAGAGGCGCTACGTCCAGCCCGGCGTCATGCGCCAGACGCGTGGCGCGCTGCGTCAGGGAACCCGCGAGGCGAATAACCTGGTAATCTTCCACGCACCAGGCGGCAACAATGACCATCGCCGCGCCCAGTTTGGTTTGATACTGGGTCAGGCGTTGCTTATCCAGACCGCGTCCATAGAGGAGCCAGCCGCTACGGCCAGCGTGGTAATCCAGAGGCATCACCTCATCGCCACTTAACGAGAGCGGCAATCCTGGCCATAAAGAGACATCCGTTGGCAGGTCACACCAGGTAATGTTCGGCATTAAAGCTCCTGTAATTTTGTTCGCGCCGGAAGGTTCCAGAGGGAAAATAACGCATGAGGCTACCCTGTAACCATCACTTCTGGCAACATTAAGCCCTAAATTTTCAGCAGGTGGAATATGGCTCGCGCAAAACTGAAATTCCGGCTTCATCGCGCCGTGATTGTCCTGATCTGTCTCGCACTGTTAGTCGCATTGATGCAAGGGGCATCGTGGTTTAGCCAGAATCATCAACGGCAGCGCAACCCGCAGTTTGAAGAGCTGGCCCGTACCCTGGCGCGTCAGGTGACGCTCAACGTTGCCCCCCTGATGCGCAATGAAACGCCGGACGATAAGCGGATAGGCCAGGTCTTGCGTCAGCTCACGGAAAACAGCCGCATTCTGGATGCGGGCGTGTACGATGAAAAAGGCGACCTGATTGCCCGCGCCGGTGAGCACGTCGACGTGCGCGACAGGCTGGCGCTGGACGGCAAAAAAGCCGGAGGCTATTTCAACCAGCAGATTGTCGAACCCGTTCAGGGTAAAAATGGCCCGCTGGGGTATCTGCGCCTGACGCTGGATACCCACACCCTGCCAACAGAAGCTAAGCAGGTGGATAACACCACCAATATTCTGCGCCTGATGCTGTTACTCTCGCTGGCGATTGGCGTCGTGCTGGCGCGCACGTTGCTTCAGGGCAAGCGTACCCGCTGGCAGCAGTCGCCGTTCCTGCTGACCGCCAGCAGGTCGGTTCCCGAAGACGAAGAGAGCGAGAAGAAGGAATAGTGATAAAGTAGGCGAAAGATATGGAAAAGGAACTCTGCCATGACGACGTTACGCCTGCTTATCTCTGACTCTCACGATCCCTGGTTTAATCTCGCGGTTGAAGAGTGCATCTTCCGCCAGATGCCCGCCACCCAGCGCGTCCTGTTTCTCTGGCGTAACGCCGATACGGTGGTCATCGGCCGCGCGCAAAACCCGTGGAAAGAGTGCAACACCCGGCGTATGGAAGAGGACAACGTCCGTCTCGCACGCAGGAGCAGCGGCGGCGGCGCGGTGTTTCACGATCTGGGCAATACCTGCTTTACCTTTATGGCGGGAAAACCGGAATACGACAAAACTATCTCTACGTCTATTGTGCTCAACGCGCTCAATGCGCTCGGCGTGACGGCTGAAGCCTCGGGGCGGAACGATCTCGTTGTCAAAACGCCCGAGGGCGACCGCAAGATCTCCGGCTCCGCCTACCGCGAAACAATGGATCGCGGGTTCCACCACGGCACCCTGCTGCTGAACGCCGACCTGAGCCGTCTGGCGAACTACCTTAATCCTGATAAGAAAAAGCTCCAGGCTAAGGGCATTACCTCCGTGCGCGGACGCGTGGCGAATCTGGTGGAGCTGCTGCCGGGGATTACGCACGAGCAGATTTGCGACGCGATTCGTGAAGCGTTCTTTGAACATTACGGCGAGCGCGTGGATGCGGAAGTGATTTCGCCGGATAAGACCCCGGATCTGCCCAACTTCGCCGAAACCTTTGCACGCCAGAGCAGCTGGGAATGGAACTTCGGCCAGGCCCCGGCGTTTTCACACCTGCTGGACGAACGTTTTACCTGGGGCGGCGTGGAGCTGCACTTTGACGTGGAGAAAGGCCACATTACCCGTACGCAGGTGTTTACGGACAGCCTCAACCCGGCACCGCTGGAAGCGCTGGCGGCCCGCTTGCAGGGCTGTTTGTATCGGGCGGATATGCTGCAGCAGGAGTGCGACGCGTTAATGGGGGATTTCCCGGAGCAGAAACAAGAGTTGCGGGACTTATCGGCATGGATTGCGCAGGCAGTACGCTAGTAAAAAAGCCCGCTGGCGCTGCGCTTAGCGGGCCTGGAAAACCGTAGGCCGGGTCAGGCGAAGCCGCCACCCGGCACAACAACTCTTACTCTTTATCGCCCAGCAGAACGGATTCCAGCGCGATTTTGATCATGTCATTGAAGGTGGTCTGACGCTCGGCAGCGGTGGTCTGCTCGTGGGTACGGATGTGGTCAGACACGGTGCAGATGGTCAGCGCTTTCGCACCAAACTCAGCCGCCACGCCGTAGATACCCGCCGCTTCCATTTCCACGCCCAGGATGCCGTATTTTTCCATCACATCGAACATGTCGCCTTCTGGCGAGTAGAACAGATCGGCAGAGAACAGGTTGCCCACGCGCGCGTCAACGCCCAGCGCTTTTGCCGCGTCAACCGCGTTACGCACCATGTCAAAGTCAGCGATTGCCGCAAAGTCATGATCCTTAAAGCGGATGCGGTTAACTTTAGAGTCGGTACATGCGCCCATGCCGATCACCACGTCACGCAGCTTAACGTCCATACGCACCGCACCGCAGGAGCCTACGCGGATGATTTTCTTCACGCCGAAATCGGTGATCAGCTCTTTGGTGTAGATGGAGCAGGACGGGATACCCATGCCGTGGCCCATAACGGAGATTTTGCGGCCTTTATAGGTACCGGTGAAGCCCAGCATGCCGCGAACGTTGTTCACTTCACGCACGTCTTCGAGGAAGGTTTCTGCAATGTGCTTCGCGCGCAGCGGGTCGCCCGGCATCAATACGACGTCAGCGAAATCACCCATTTCTGCATTAATGTGAGGAGTTGCCATCTTCAGTTCCTTTTACATTGTTTATTCTTTTCACCCTCTCCCTGTGGGAGAGGGCCGGGGTGAGGGCATCAGACCGCACCCAACATGATTTAGAACATGGCTTTACCATATTCCATGTCAGACGTACCAAAGTATTTCGCGATAGTCTGGCCGATGTCCGCGAAGGTTTCACGGTGACCCAGCGAGCCCGGCTTCACTTTCGGGCCGTACACCAGTACCGGAATGTGCTCACGGGTGTGGTCGGTGCCGGTCCAGGTTGGGTCGCAGCCGTGGTCTGCGGTCAGGATCAGAATGTCATCTTCCCCCACCAGCTCCATCAGCTCCGGCAGACGGCGGTCAAACAGCTCCAGGCCCGCAGCATAACCGGCTACATCGCGACGGTGGCCCCAGGAGGAGTCGAAGTCCACGAAGTTGGTGAAGACAATGGTCTTATCGCCCGCTTCTTTCATCTCTTTGATAGTGGCATCGAACAGCGCATCCAGACCGGTCGCTTTCACTTTTTTAGTGATACCGCAGTTGGCATAGATATCCGCTATTTTGCCCACGGACACCACGTGACCGCCCTTCTCGTCAACCAGCTTCTGCAGCACGGTTGGCGCCGGTGGCTCAACGGCCAGGTCATGACGGTTACCGGTACGCTGGAAGTTACCCGCTTTGTCGCCGATAAACGGACGTGCGATAACGCGGCCAATGTTGTAGCCGCCTTCGGTCAGCTCTTCACGGGCGATTTCGCACAGTTCGTAGAGTTTATCCAGGCCAAACGTCTCTTCGTGGCAGGCAATCTGGAACACGGAGTCAGCAGAGGTGTAGAAAATCGGCTTGCCGGTTTTCATGTGCTCTTCGCCGAGCTGATCCAGAATCACGGTGCCGGAAGAGTGGCAGTTACCGAGGTAGCCCGGCAGGTTGGCACGCTTCACCAGCTTATCGAGCAGCTCCTGCGGGAAGCTGTTCTCGTGATCGGAGAAGTAGCCCCAGTCAAACAGCACCGGCACGCCGGCGATTTCCCAGTGACCGGACGGGGTATCTTTCCCGGAAGAGAGCTCGTGCGCCCAGGCGTAGGCGCCCACTACTTCCGCGTTGCCGTCCATACCGGCTGCGATTTTACCGGTAGAGCCTTCATGTGCTTTTACCAGCCCGAGGCGGGTCAGGTTAGGTAGAGTCAGAGGGCCTTTACGACCGTTGTCCGCTTCGCCTTTTGCACAGGCTTCCGCGATGTGACCCATGGTATCGGAACCCACGTCACCAAAACGTTCTGCATCTTCGGTTGCGCCGATGCCGAATGAGTCCAGCACCATAATAAATGCACGTTTCATAATTGTTCTCCGTACTTAGTGCTTCATAAAAATGCGATCAGATCAGTATACCGCTATTCGGTGATACGACGATAGACCGTCGGTGTGGTTTCCGGTGCTTTATCGTCAAGAGATATTGCCGCTTTCACCGCTTTCGCCGCGTCCTGCCAGCTGGCTTCGTCTTTCGCGTGGATCACCGCCAGCGGACGTTGGCCGTCGACGCTGTCGCCCAGACGGGCCATATCGGTAAAGCCGACGCTGTAATCAATGGTGTCCGATGCCTGACGACGACCGCCACCCATAGATACAACAGCCATGCCAAGCGCGCGGGTGTCCATGGCGGAGACAAAACCTTCGCCATCCGCATAAACAGCTTTGCTGAGCATCGCGGTCGGCAGGTATTTCGCGTAGTTTTCGACGAAATCGGTCGGGCCTTTCTGCGCCGCCACCATGCGGCCAAAGATCTCCGCCGCTTTGCCGTTGTCCAGCACCGCCTGCAGTTTCGCGCGGGCTTCCGCGTCGTCTTTGGCCAGCTTGCCGGAGATGAGCATCTCAACGCACAGCGCCATGGTGACATCGAACAGGCGCGGGTTACGGTATTCGCCTGTGAGGAACTGCACGGCTTCGCGGACTTCAACCGCGTTACCGGCGCTGGAGGCCAGCACCTGGTTCATGTCGGTCAGCAGCGCGGTGGTGCGCACGCCCGCGCCGTTGGAGACGCCAACGATCGCTTCGGCAAGCTGAGCAGAGAGTTCATAGGTCGGCATAAACGCGCCGCTGCCCACCTTCACGTCCATCACCAGCGCGTCCAGCCCTTCCGCCAGTTTTTTGGCGAGGATAGAGGCGGTGATCAGCGGGATGGAGTCTACGGTGGCGGTAATATCGCGCGTCGCGTAAAAACGCTTGTCTGCCGGAGCAAGAGAGCTGGTCTGGCCGATAATCGCCACACCAACGTCTTTAATAATATCGCGGAAGCGATTGTCATCCGGGAAGATATCGAAGCCCGGAATGGCTTCCAGTTTGTCGAGCGTACCGCCGGTGTGGCCCAGGCCGCGCCCGGAGATCATGGGAACGTAACCGCCGCAGGCTGCCACCATAGGGCCGAGCATCAGGGAGGTCACGTCGCCCACGCCGCCGGTGGAGTGTTTGTCCACAATCGGGCCGTTGAGGTTGAGGCTTTTCCAGTCCAGAACGGTTCCTGAATCTCGCATCGCCATGGTCAGCGACACGCGCTCAGGCATCGACATATCGTGGAAGAAAATGGTCATCGCCAGAGCCGCAATCTGCCCTTCTGAGACGGTGTTGTCACGAATGCCGTTGATGAAAAAGCGAATTTCTTCGTCGCTTAAAGCAAGACCATCACGTTTTTTACGAATAATTTCTTGTGCGAGAAACACGGTAACCCCCATGCGGAATCGGGTGAATGGCGGCGGGTACGCTTACCCGCCCTGCGATCCTGTAGGCCGGATAAGCAAAGCGCCATCCGGCATTGTCTGGCAATCAGTAGCTGCTTGCGCTCTTACCGTCGCCGTGACCCAGCGCCTTCAGCAGGCTTGCCAGCAGGCTGGACGCGCCGAAGCGGTAGTGGCGGGAATCGGCCCAGTCGGCGCCAAACAGCTCGTCAGCGATCGCCAGGAACTGCTGCGCGTCTTCCGCGGTACGTACGCCGCCCGCAGGTTTGAAGCCCACGGTTTTGGACACGCCCATATCGCGGATAACTTCCATCATGATGCGCGCGCTTTCCGGGGTCGCATTGACCGGCACTTTACCGGTAGAGGTTTTGATGAAATCCGCACCGGCTTTGATGGAAATTTCTGACGCCTTACGAATCAGCGCCTCTTCTTTCAGCTCGCCGGTTTCGATGATCACTTTGAGCAGCACGTTTGCCGCCGCACACGCGTCTTTACAGGCTTTCACCAGGTCAAAACCGACCTGCTCGTTGCCGGCAATCAGCGCGCGGTACGGGAACACCACGTCAACTTCGTCTGCGCCGTAGGCAATTGCCGCGCGGGTTTCCGCCAGCGCAATCTCAATGTCGTCATTGCCATGCGGGAAGTTAGTCACGGTTGCAATGCGCACGTCCGGCGTGCCCTGCTCTTTCAGCGTTTTGCGGGCAATCGGGATAAAGCGCGGGTAGATACAGACGGCGGCGGTGTTACCCACTGGCGTTTTCGCCTGATGGCACAGGGCGATGACTTTCTCATTGGTGTCGTCATCGTTCAGGGTGGTCAGGTCCATCAGCTTCAACGCGCGCAGGCTGCTTGCAGTTAAATCGGTCATAACATTCTCCAACGGCAGTGCCGTATAAATTTTACCTTGCGGGTCTGTGAGTATTCTAACATTCACCCGCATCCACACTTCGACATTCATCACAGTTAATGAAAACTGCGTACAAATTTGCATTACTGTAATGAGATCTTCTTCAAACTTTAGCGTGCAAATTGCTGACTAAAGCAGCGATACCCCTTGTTGGATCAAAAGCGCCGGCAGGCTGGCTTTCTACAATCCGTTCATCATCCGCAGAACATTCAAGGAAGTGAACATGCCCGACGCCCTGCAACAACGTTGCCAGCACATTGTGACAAGCCCGCTGTTAACCCCGGAGCAAAAACGTCATTTTTTGGCGCTGGAAGCGGAAAATTATCTGCCCTACCCGACGCTATCTCCGGCCGCCCGCGCCGCGCTGGACGAGGGGTTTATCTGCGACATGTACGAAGGCCATGCGCCCTACAAACCGCGCTACGTGCTGCCGGATTATGAAAAATTCCTGGCTAACGGTTCGCAATGGCTGGAGCTGGAAGGGGCGAGAGATCTTGATGACGCCCTCTCTCTGTTAACTATTCTCTATCACCATGTTCCTTCCGTCACATCAATGCCGGTCTATCTGGGGCAGCTTGATGCGATACTGAATCCCTATGTTAGAATTCTAACACAAGAAGAAATCGATAGCCGAATAAAACGTTTCTGGCGCTATCTCGACAGAACGCTGCCCGATGCGTTTATGCACGCCAACATCGGGCCTGCTGACGGCCCCATCACCCGTGCCATTCTGCGTGCCGACGCTGAACTGAAGCAGGTTGCGCCCAATCTGACCTTTATCTACGATCCTGAGATCACCCCAGACAATTTACTGCTTGAGGTGGCAAAAAACATTTGTGAATGCAGTAAACCGCATATTTCAAACGGCCCGGTGAATGATAAAATTTTCACAAAAGGCCGTTTTGGCGTGGTGAGCTGTTACAACTCTCTGCCGCTGGCGGGCGGTGGCAGCACCCTGGTGCGCCTTAACCTCAAGGCAATAGCCGAACACAGCACATCCATTGACGACTTCTTCACCCGCACGCTACCGCACTACTGCCAGCAGCAAATTACCATCATCGATGCGCGCTGCGATTTTCTGTACGGGCAATCCGGCTTCTTTGAGAATAGCTTCCTGGTGAAAGAGGGGCTGATTGATGCCGATCGGTTTGTGCCGATGTTTGGCATGTACGGTCTTGCCGAAGCGGTGAACGTACTGTGTGAGAAAGCAGGCATGGCGGGGCGTTACGGTAAAGACGAGCAGGCCAACGCGCTGGGTTATCGCATCAGCGAACAGCTTGCGGCGTTTGTTGAAAATACGCCGGTGAAGCACGGCTGGAAGCATCGCGCGATGCTGCACGCCCAGTCAGGCATCAGCTCCGATTCGGGCACCACGCCGGGGGCGCGTCTGCCGTACGGTGACGAGCCGGATCCTGTCAGTCATCTGCTGGCCGTAGCGCCGCACCATAAACACTATCATTCCGGGATCAGCGATATTTTAACGCTGGATGAGACGGTAAAACGCAATCCGCAGGCGGTGGTTCAGCTTTGCCTGGGGGCGTTCAGGGCCGGTATGCGTGAGTTCACCGCGAATGTGGCCGGTAACGATCTGGTACGCGTGACCGGCTATATGGTTCGCTTGTCGGATCTGGAGAAATACCGGGAAGCGGGTTCAAGAACGAACACCACGTGGCTGGGGGAAGAGGCCGCACGCAATACCCGTATTCTGGAACGTCAGCCGCGCGTGATAAGCCATGAACAGCAGATGCGCTTTAGTTAGTCAGGTCATCCCCTTCTCCTGCGTGGACGGGCCGGGCAGCCGCCTGGCGCTGTTCCTGCAGGGCTGCAACCTGCGCTGCAAAACCTGCCACAACCCGTGGACCATCGGGCGCTGCAACGACTGCGGGGACTGCGTGCCCCACTGCCCGCACGACGCGCTGACCATTCAGGCCGGACGCGTCTGGTGGCAGGAGAGTCACTGCCAGCAGTGCGACACCTGCCTGCGCCTGTGCCGGCAGCAGGCCACGCCCATGGCGCACCGCCTGAGCGTCGACGAGATCCTCGTTCAGGTCCGTAAATCCGCGCCCTTTATCGAAGGGATCACCGTGAGCGGCGGCGAAGCCACAACCCAACTGCCGTTTTTGATCGCCCTGTTTACCGCGATCAAAACCGATCCTGAGCTACATCATTTAACCTGCCTGGTAGACAGCAACGGTCTGCTAAGCGAAACCGGCTGGCAAAAACTGCTGCCGGTGCTGGATGGCGCAATGCTGGACCTCAAAGCGTGGGGGAATGAACATCACCGCTTCCTGACCGGACGCGAGAACCCGCAGATTAAGGAGAGTATTCGCTGGCTGGCAGACCGTCACCGTTTGACGGAGCTCCGCTTGCTGGTCATCCCGGAACAGTGTGATTATCTGAAACATATCAAACCGTTGATCGCGTTCATCCACGGGCTGGGGAATGTTCCGGTGCGTATTAACGCATTTCATGCACACGGGGTCTACGGCGAGGCGGCGTCATGGCGCAGCGCCACGCAGGAGGATATTGAACCGCTGGCGCGGGCGCTGGAAAAACAGAAGATAACGGTGATTCGTCCGGCGCTTTATCTATAGCGTGATGCCAAAAACCGAACGGGTATTTTCGAGCAGCGCGCTGGCAATGACCTCTTCAGGTTCCTGACGCAATTCGCACAGCACGTCAAATACCCGCGCCGCCTGTTCCGGGCGATTCGGCTGCCCCTGAAAACCATTCAGCGGCATATCGGGGGCATCCGTTTCCAGTAACAGCGCAGAGAGAGGCAGTTGCGCCATTACGTCACGGGTTTTACTGGCGCGCGGATAGGTGATGGTGCCACCGACGCCAATTTTATAGCCCAGTTCAATAAAACGCTGCGCCTGCTGCAGGCTGCCGGAAAAACCATGCACTACGCCTCTTCGCGGCAGGTCGATGCGCTTCAGGTGCATCGCCAGTTTGTCATGAGTGCGTCGGGAGTGGAGGATCACCGGCAGATCGTGACGCTTTGCCAGCCGAAGCTGCGCGTCCAGGATCGTCTGCTGACGTTCAAACTGCGGATCTTCGCGATAGAGATCGAGGCCGATCTCGCCGATGGCGACAAGTTTCTCTCCTGCACGTTGCAGCACCCGATCCAGCTCTTCAAGATGCTCATCACGATGGCGCTCAATTACAATCGGATGCAGGCCGAGCGCGGCATAAAGCGCGGAGTATCGCGCGGAAAGATCCAGCACGCGGGTAAAATAGGCCGCTTCAACCGACGGCACAATGATGGCCTGCACGCCGGCTTCGGCAGCTTTCGCAATGCTTTGCGCTTCATTCCCCGTAAACGGCGGAAAATCAAAGTGGCAGTGGGTATCAACAAAGCGGTGCGTCACGCCAGATCCTCGTTATCTAATAAAGCGTCATTCGCCTGCGGAATGTCCACCAGCGGCATGGTCAGGGCGTCATTGGCGACAATTGCAGGTGGCGTAATAATGCGTTTATGCCGATGCAGAGGCGGTTGCTCGGCCAGCATTTTCCCGACGGTCGCCAGGAAGTAACGCCCGCACAGCCGCCCCGTTTTGTAATCCATACGCAACGCAGGCAGCCGGCTGCCCAACGCCATGCTCAGCAGCGGCTTAGGCGGATAAATTTCAAAGATGCGCAGCTTGCCCGGGGGTTTTTCAATAAAGCGCTGCATCGCGCCGTAGGTGGTTTCATGCTGCTTCGCGATGTTCACCAGCGGCTGCAGGCTGCTGTCGCCCAGCCAGCGCTCCATCCGCTTAAACCACTGGGGGGTGTAATACATTTGCGACGGAACGGTACGGATCACCACGATGGTTTTCGCCCCGCGTCGCGCGGCTTCCTGAACCGGCACCGCGTCGCTGATGCCGCCGTCCAGATAGCTGATGCCGTCCAGCAACGCGCCGGTACGATAAAAACCGGGAATGGCGCTGGAGGCGCGGATGATGTCGAGCCAGTTCTCCTTCTGCGGTGAGAAATAGCCCGGCGAATAGTCATCCCCCCGGCTGGCGCACATCCAGAATTCTTTGCCGCTATCAAACAGGCGGGCAGCGGTATCCATGGCCAGCGGCATCTGGCTGGAGGTCGACTCCAGCAGCCAGTCGAGATCGATCAGGTTGCCGCCGCGCACGAAGCGCACCGGGTTAAAAAATTCTTTCGCCGTGGTGAAGCGCATGATCACTTTTCGCGCGTAGCCGGGCTGGTTACAGACATACGCAGAGAGATTCTGCGCCCCGGCGGACGTGCCGAAGTAGAGGTCAAACGGGTTGAACTGCGCGCGCATAAATTCATCCAGCACGCCAGCGGTGAAAATGCCGCGCTGTCCTCCCCCCTCGCAGACAAGTGCGAGTTGACCCGCACTAAACGGTTTTAACGTCAGCGGCGCAATATTGCCGAGCGTAACGGGAATTCGTTGCCCCACCTCTGCTTTCCTGTTTTGATTATTTTATCACTCCACAGTAACGCACCCGACCTGTAACGCAAATAAGAAAAAGCCAGTCGCAGTGACTGGCTTTATTTTGTTGAAGGAATATTGCGTTTGCTACGGACGTCTACGACCCGTAAACAGGCTGACCAGGAACAGAATAATACCGACGACGAAGACAATTTTAGCTGCCCATGCCGCCGTACCTGCCAGACCACCAAAGCCCAATGCGGCGGCAATTAACGCGATAACCAGAAATATAATGCCCCAACGAAACATAAGCTTCTCCTTTACCATAGTTAATGTCGGCCGCTAAACGTGAGCGCTCAGGTCACTCACCGGCGTTTTTCCAGAGTCGTTCTTATTTCGCCCGCAGGGTTAAACCTTACGGGCGAATGGTCCAGAATTACTTCGTTTTCAGATCGTTTTTAACGCTTTTAACACCATCAATGGCTTTCGCAATTGACTCGGCGCGTTCACTTTGCGCCTGTGAATCAACCGTACCGGAAAGCTGAACCACGCCATCGGTAGTTTCCACTTTCACCTTACGAGACGGCACGATGTCATCTGCTAACAGTTTAGCTTTGATTTCGCTGGTAGTAGCGGCATCACCGGCATAACCTTTCACCGAGGCGTTTTTACCGTCGCGAACGTGCAGTTTATCGCTCACGGATGCGACACCTTCGACACCCTTCGCCACCTTCACAGCCTGTTCGGCCTGGGCCTGGCTTTCAACAAAGCCACTCAGGGTAACGACCTTTTTGTCGGTCTTAACGGAAATATCGGTGCTCTTGATGGCTTCATCATCCACCAGTGCGGCTTTCACTTTTGCTGTGATAGAGCTGTCGTCCATGAAATTACCGACTTTATTCATAGAGCTATCGATTTTTTGCCCTGCGGTGTCGGCCGTGGACTGTGCTTTATCCATGGTGCTGCTTTCCGCCAGGGCGGAACCGCTAACCAGAACGCTACCCAGTGTTACAGCCAGCAGAGTTTTAGAAATCTTCAGTCTTGTCATATTCATCGATGTATTCCTGTGTTTTACCCGTTATTCGGGCTAAATACTTCCTTAGTAGTTTTATATATCGCGAATAAACACACGGGTGAAATGGAGAACCAATCGACATGCATTGAACAGTTAATTCATCCATACCCGGTGCTAAACACTGAGTTAAATATAGATCACTCTCACAATGCCGCTTTCAGAATTGCGTAAAAAACGCGCGAATAGCGTGAATTTGCGGTGAATTAAGAACATTCCGCAAGGGACTAATAAGACAGGAATAAAAGAAGAGCACGGCGATTGCCGTGCTCCGGGAGGGGATTAGTGTTCGCGCGTTTTGCGGAACTGAACGTCTGGATAACGTTCCTGCGTCAGGTTCAGGTTGACCATCGTTGGCGCGATATAGGTCAGGTTGTCGCCGCCATCGAGCGCCAGCTGAATTTCGTTCTTACGCTTAAATTCTTCGAATTTCTTCACGTCAGAACACTCAACCCAGCGCGCGGTCGCCACGTTGACCGATTCGTAAATCGCTTCCACGTTGTATTCGCTCTTCAGGCGCGCAACCACCACGTCGAACTGCAGCACACCGACCGCGCCGACAATCAGATCGTTGTTGGCGATTGGACGGAACACCTGCACGGCGCCCTCTTCAGAGAGCTGAACAAGACCTTTCAGCAGCTGTTTCTGCTTCAGCGGATCGCGCAGACGAATGCGACGGAACAGCTCCGGTGCGAAGTTCGGAATACCCGTGAACTTCATCATCTCGCCCTGGGTGAAGGTATCGCCGATCTGGATCGTACCGTGGTTGTGCAGACCGATGATGTCGCCCGGATATGCCTCTTCAACGTGCGAACGGTCGCCCGCCATAAAGGTCAGCGCGTCGGAAATCACGACATCTTTACCGATGCGCACCTGGCGCAGCTTCATGCCCTTCTCATACTTACCGGACACCACACGCATGAAGGCCACGCGGTCGCGGTGTTTCGGGTCCATGTTGGCCTGAATTTTAAAGACGAAGCCGGTGAACTTCTCTTCCTTCGCTTCCACTTCGCGGGTGTCGGTTTTACGCGGCATCGGCTGAGGTGCCCACTCCACCAGACCGTCCAGCATGTGGTCAACGCCGAAGTTACCCAGCGCGGTACCGAAGAAGACCGGGGTAATTTCGCCGCTCAGGAACAGTTCTTTGTCGAACTCGTGAGACGCGCCCTTCACCAGCTCCAGCTCGTCGCGCAGCTGCGCGGCCAGCTCTTCGCCAACGGCGGCATCGAGATCCGGGTTGTCCAGACCTTTCACAATGCGCACTTCCTGAATGGTGTGGCCTTTACCGGTCTGATACAGGTAAGTTTCGTCTTTATAGAGGTGATAAACCCCTTTGAACAGCTTACCGCAGCCAATTGGCCAGGTGATTGGCGCACAGGCGATCTTCAGCTCGTTTTCCACTTCATCCATCAGCTCCATCGGATCGCGGATGTCACGGTCGAGTTTGTTCATAAAGGTGAGGATCGGCGTATCGCGCAGACGGGTAACTTCCATCAGCTTGCGGGTACGATCTTCTACACCCTTCGCGGCGTCGATCACCATCAGACAGCAGTCCACCGCCGTCAGGGTACGGTAAGTATCTTCGGAGAAGTCTTCGTGCCCCGGGGTGTCCAGCAGGTTCACCAGGCAGTCGTGATACGGGAATTGCATCACGGAGGTGGTAATCGAAATACCACGCTGCTTTTCCATCTCCATCCAGTCAGATTTTGCATGCTGGCTGGAGCCACGGCCTTTAACGGTACCCGCAGTCTGGATCGCCTGTCCGAACAGCAATACCTTCTCGGTGATGGTCGTTTTACCGGCATCCGGGTGCGAGATAATGGCAAAAGTACGGCGCTTGGCCACCTCTTGCAGATAAGGAGACAACGTCATAATTAAATCTTCTTTTATAAGCGCGGCAGCACGCCACGCATCATGGAATACAAAATTGCGGCTATTTTACCCATCAACGGGGGGCAGGCAATCATTGTTTACACAGGAGTTGCTCCAGTTCGGTCAATGACGTGACGGTCCAGGTTGGCTCGATGCCTTCAGGCTTCACGCGGCCATGCGCATTCAGCCAGACGGTCGACAAACCTGACTTCATACCGCCAAGAATATCAGACTCTGCGGTATCACCCACCATCAGCACGCGATCGCGGTCGGGATTACCGGCCTGCCCCAGCGCATAATCGAAAATTCGCGGATCCGGTTTCGGCACCCCAACCTCTTCGGAGATCACCAGTGCGTCAAAATGATCGCGCAGGCCGGTGCGCTCCAGGCGGATCTGCTGCAGGGCGGTAAAACCGTTGGTGATGATCCCCAGTTTCACCTTGCCTTTCAACGCATTCAGCAGGGAAACCGCGCCCGGCAGGGGCGCACAGATATCGGCCATGGCGTTAAGGAAAGCCTCGTTCAGCGTCCCCGGACTGACCTTTAAGCGCTCCGCCCAGACGTCAAATCGCTGGTGCTGTAGCTGTAACGCGGTGATGGCACCGTTCTGGTAATCCACCCACAGTGGCTTGTTCACCGCCTGATAGTCCTGAAAATCTTCGGCGGTGAAGGTCACGCTATAGTCGAGAAACATCCGCTGTAGGCCGCCGAACGAGTCAAACGTAAACAGCGTTTCGTCGGCATCAAAGAAAATCCAGTCCCATTTCATCGTTACAACCTTAAATTCGTTATCCAATTGGCAGAGCCATGATAATGGCGTCTTCACGTCCCTCTGCGGTGGGGTAGTAGTTACGTCGGACTGTCGCCTCGTTAAAGCCTAAGCTTTCATAGAGCGCGATGGCGGCGACATTCGACGCGCGCACCTCCAGCCACAGGGTGAAAACGTCGCGGGTTTCGAGCTCACGAATGAGATGCTCAAGCAGTTCTCTGCCCAGCCCACGGCGCTGAAACGCCGGGTCGACGGCGATGTTAAACAGCGTCGCCTCGTCAAGAACCACCTGCGTGATGGCAAACGCGGCCAGAGTGCCGTCAACGTCCAGACGGTAGTTCAGATAGCGCTCGCCCTGATTGCTGGCAAACGTTTTTTCGCTCCACGGAAAAGCGTGGGCGCGTGTTTCAATCGCGAACGCTGCGGTCAGGTCAGGCGTCGTGAGGGAAGAAATCGTGTTCATATTCGCAGATTTGTTGCCATAGCGCGCTGCGCGCCTTTGGATTGGCTTTCAGCTCGTCCAGCGCTGGTGAGCTGATTTGGCTCCCCTGAAGAGAGATGTCGTTTGTCTCTCCGATGCGCCAGCTGTTACAGCGGCTATCAGGAGGAAGCATGGCAACCCGTTCCGGCGTCAGCTGTAAGACCTGGTCGGGCGTCAGCTTCAGGCTGCGAAGGACATCACCGATCAGGGGCTCATTCAGGGCAGGCAGTTCTTCCGCCACCATCACCAGCCGAACGTGCGCGGGGATGGAGATGGCGATTTCGCCCTGCAACGCCGTCGGGCGACGCAAAGCCCACTGGGTGATGCCCAGTTGCTGCAACTGCCAGTCTCGTCGGGATGTCATAGGGATAACTCCTGTCTCTCAGGCGCGCAAATATAGCAAATGTGTCGAAAGTGCGCCATCTACCTACTATAATCCCCGCCTGAGTTTATTGAGGAACAATTCATGTCTGCATTTACCCCGGCAAGTGAAGTCTTGCTGCGTCACAGTGATGATTTCGAAGAAAGCCGTATTCTGTTTGCCGGAGATATGCAGGATGACCTGCCCGCGCGTTTCGACTGTGCTGAAAGCCGTGCCCACACCCAATACTACCACCACTGGCAGGTGCTGAGCCGCCAGATGGGCGAGCGCGCACGCTTCAGCCTGGTGGCGGAGCAGAGCGATATTGCCGACTGCGATACGCTGATCTACTACTGGCCGAAGAACAAGCCGGAAGCCCAGTTCCAGCTGATGAACTTGCTCTCCCTGCTGCCGGTTGGCTGCGATATTTTCGTGGTCGGTGAAAACCGCAGCGGTGTCCGTAGCGCCGAGCAGATGCTGGAAGCCTACGCGCCGCTGACCAAAGTCGACAGTGCACGTCGCTGCGGTCTGTATCATGGCCGTCTGGAAAAACAGACAACGTTTGATGCGCAGGCATACTGGGACGAGTACCAGCTTGACGGTCTGACCATCAAAACCCTGCCGGGTGTCTTCAGCCGTGACGCGCTGGATACGGGCAGCAAGCTGCTGCTCTCCACCCTGACACCGCACACCAAAGGCAAAGTGCTGGACGTGGGCTGCGGCGCGGGCGTGCTTTCAACGGTGCTTGCCAGCCATTCACCAAAAGTGCGTTTAACCCTGTGTGACGTGAGCGCCCCGGCGGTAGAAGCCAGCCGCGCAACGCTTGCGGCCAACGGCATTGAAGGCGACGTGATTGCCAGCAACGTCTTCTCTGACGTCACCGGCCGCTTTGACATGATCATCTCTAACCCGCCGTTCCACGACGGGATGGAAACCAGCCTCGAAGCTGCGCAGACCCTGATCCGTGGCGCGACTCGCCACCTCAACAGCGGCGGCGAGCTGCGCATCGTGGCGAACGCATTCCTGGCGTACCCGAAAGTGCTGGACGAAACCTTCGGCTTCCACGAAGTGATCGCCCAGACGGGCCGCTTTAAGGTCTACCGCACCGTGATGACGCGTCAGGCAAAGAAATAATTCGCCATACAATGCAGGCCGGATAAGCGCCAGCGCCATCCGGCAAGCAGGCGTCGCAATTCCGTCCATTTTTGCAGCAATCAATAAAAGGTGCGCACTTTTCTGTTGACGTAAAGCTGAAAACATCTAGAATGCGCCTCCGTGGTTACGATACTTTTACAGTATCGATGGTATGCGAAGGTGGCGGAATTGGTAGACGCGCTAGCTTCAGGTGTTAGTGTCCTTACGGATGTGGGGGTTCGAGTCCCCCCCCTCGCACCAATTATCTTATCTCCCTTCTGTAATACCTCTTATTTTCCCTGTTATTTCAAACTCATCATTATCACCAGAATTGCGCTGACTAATGCGACGCATGATGGCAGTAACACATAATGGCGTAGGTGCTTATGCCAGATCATGCCTGACGTCATCAGCAGCCCTGACACAATGATGGCCTTCCAGCTTTCGATGGAGAGATCGGCAAACATCAAACCGCCAAGGATTACGCCCGGCAGCAATACTCCCCATGCACTTCCCAGCGCCCTGTTCAACATACATCGCCCTTTCATAACGATAATGATAAACAATATCATATGATAAAAATTATCATTTGTCAGCGCAGTGAAGCAAAAAAAATCGCCCTTTCTCCTTATGTAGAATGACAGAAATTTCCTAAGGTGATAAATTGCTCACCTGTTAACCTGTCTCTTATACACATCTGACGCTGCCGACGACGGA
>NZ_JAAQOK010000030.1:0-63207 GCF_011683705.1 Enterobacter sp. 725m/11
TCCGTCGTCGGCAGCGTCAGATGTGTATAAGAGACAGCTGCACCATCTGGTCATTCAGCTCGTCGCCGTTTTCGAAGAAGTGATCAACAGAACCTTCTTCGCAGCCCGCAGGCACCAGCGACTCGACGCGTACGGAATCCGGCTCGATGTCATAACCGGCTTCACGCGCCAGGATCACCAGCTTGCGCATCACGTCTTTACCGGAGAGGTCAACGCGCGGATCGGGCTCGGTTAAGCCCTGCTGCCACGCCTGATCCACCAGGTCGGTGAACGGTACGGTGCCGTCAAACTGCAGGAACAGCCAGGAGAGCGTGCCGGAGAAGATCCCGCTCAGCGCCAGAATGCTGTCGCCGCTTTCAATCAGGTCACGCACGGTATGGTTAACCGGCAGTCCCGCGCCAACGGTGGCATTATAGAGCCAGTGGCGGCCCGTTTTTTCGAACGCGTCGTGGATCTGACGGTATTTATCTGTGCTGCTCGCCCCCGCCAGCTTGTTGGCGCTGATGACGTGGAAACCGTGGCTGGCAAAATCCAGATACTGATCGGCAAGCTGTTCGCTGGCTGTGACGTCCAGCACCACCAGATCGTCATACGGGTGCGCGCGCATCCACAGGAACAGCGACTCTTCATCCTGCTCAACCGCTTCATCGTTAAAGAAGGCAAGCGCCCGGCTGGCGTCCAGCCCTTCGTAGTTCAGCAGACTGCGGCGGCTATCCACCACGCCCGCAAGAATAAATTCAAACCCGGTACGCGCCGAAAGCGTGACCTGTTCGCGGGCGAACAGCTCCAGCCAGCGGGAACCGATGTTACCCTTACCAAACAGCACCAGGCCGATGCGTTTTTCCGCGCGGAACAGCGAGGTGTGCAGACCCTGAATCAGGCTTTCGGTTGGGCCTTTACGCAGCACGGCGACCAGGCTGATGCCCTCTTCTGACTGCCAGGTGAACTCCACCGGCTGGCCCTTCAGCTGCTGCCAGAAGCGGTGGCAGTGCAGCGGGTTACGGGTGACGCCCGCGCCGACCATCGCCACCAGCGCCAGCCCCTGACGCAGGCGAAGCTCGCCCGGCAGGCCCGCTTCGTCGAGAATTTTCAGCGCGCTGTCCGCCACTTCGGCGGTATAGCAGAACTGCAGCAGCTGACGATCGTTATGCACGCCAACGGCCAGCGGACGCACCTGGGCGCGCTTCAGGATCGTGTCGATATCTTTATGCGCCAGCCTGAAGTCCTGACCCGAAGGGACCTGGAACTCAATCAGGCAGATGTCGTCGTGGCTGGTGACAATGCGCGCGCCCGTGCCGGACGCCAGCACGCGCTCAATGCGGGTAGACCCCTGATCCGGCGTATAGCTACAGCGCAGCTGCAGGTCAATATCGCTGCCGGAAACCGGCTGCAGCGTACGGGCGTGCAGAACCGGTGCCGCCAGACGCGCCAGCTCGCTCGCTTCGTCGAGACGCAGCAGCGGAAGCAGGCAGGCATCTTTCACTTTACGCGGGTCCGCGCTGTAGACACCGGCCACGTCGCTCCAGATGGTAACGCGGGACACGCCCGCCAGGGCACCGATCTGCGTTGCCGAGTAGTCCGAGCCGTTACGGCCCAGCAGCACGGTTTCACCGGCGTTGCTGCGGCTGATAAAGCCGGTGACGACAATACGTTTGCCCGGATGCTGCACTAGCAGCTGTTGCAGCAGCGGATAGGACAACCCTTCGTCCACCTGCGGCTGAGCGGCGCGTTCCGCACGCAGGAAATCACGCGCGTCGAGCCAGGCCGCGTCTACGCCCAGGTGTTGCAGTACGGCGGCCATCAGGCGCGCGGACCACACTTCACCGTGGCCCACCACTTCGGCATACACCGCGTCGGTAATCCCGCTGTCCAGCAGAGCAGCCAGACGCTCAAGGTCATGCGTGAAGGCGCTGATCAGCCCGTCCGCCATGTCCGCAGGCAGCAGGCCGGCAATCAACTCGCTCTGGTAACGACGTAAGGACTGTTGCACCTGATGCGCAGAAAGGCGATCGGTCTGGCTCAGTTTCAGCCAGCTAATCAACTGGTTGGTGGTGCTGCCCGCCGCCGAGACAACCATTATGTCACCCGGCTGTGAATATTCGGTCATGATCCCTGCGACGCGCAGATAACATTTCACATCAGCAAGACTACTACCACCAAACTTGTGCAGCTGACGACCCTTCGCCCCTGCCTGCGCTATCACACTCATGATTACCCCTTGGCTGCGACCCGGAAGCCATTTTCCAGATCGGCAATTAAATCTTCAGAATCTTCAATACCGGTCGAGATACGCAGCAGCGTCTCGGAAATCCCGGCGGCGGCACGTGCTTCCGGTGCCATACCTGCGTGCGTCATGGTCGCGGCGTGGGAGATCAAGCTTTCAACCCCACCTAAGGATTCCGCCAGCGTAAACAATGACAGCCCGCTCAGGAAGCGACGCAGCGTTTGCTCGTCACCGTCCAGTTCAAAACTTAACATCGCGCCAAATCCCTTCTGCTGGCGCGCGGCAATCTCATGCCCCTGGTTTTCCGGCAGCGACGGGTGATAAAGCTTCTTCACCAGCGGCTGGGTTTTCAGGAAATCGACAATCGCCTGGGCATTACGCTGCGCCACGTCCATGCGCGGCGACAGCGTGCGGATGCCGCGCAACAGCAGGTAGCTGTCGAACGCGCCCGCGGTGACGCCGATATTATTAGCCCACCATGCCAGTTCCGTGACAACGTCGGGATCTTTTGCAATCACCACGCCCGCCACCACGTCAGAATGGCCGTTCAGATATTTAGTGCATGAATGCAATACCAGATCCGCACCCAGTGCTAACGGGTTCTGAAGGGCCGGACTGAGGAAGGTATTATCCACTACACTTATCGCTCCCGCATCCCTTGCGAGCTGACAAATTTTCGCAATGTCGACAACGCGCAACAATGGGTTGCTTGGACTTTCCACCAGAACCAGCTTCGGCTTCTCTGCCAGCGCCTGTTTCAGCGCCTGTTCGTCGTTTTGATCGACAAACAGCACGCGGTAGCAGCCGCGCTTTGCCAGGCTATCAAACAGACGATAGCTGCCGCCGTAACAGTCGTGCGGCGCAACCAGCAGATCGCCAGGCTTCAGGAACACCGTGGTCACCAGGTGAATGGCAGACATACCGGTATTGGTTAATACCGCACCCGCGCCGCCTTCCAGTTCCGCCAGCGCGCGCTGGGTTACATCACGCGTAGGGTTGCCGCGACGCGAGTAGTCATGCGCGCGCGGTTCATTAAATCCGGTGAAATTGTAGGTGCTGGAAAGATGAATGGGCGGGACAACGCAGCCGTACTGCTCGTCATCATTTAATCCGCTACGCACTGCGATCGTGGCCTGTTTACGCGTCATGGTGAGGGCTTCCTGGCGAATGAGGTGAAAAGTCAGCCACCAGAGTAAACATTGAAAGTATGGACGTCAATACATCTGGACATCTAAACTTCTTTGCGTATAGATTGAGCAATGCGCAAATAGCCGTTAAAATTATATGCTTTAGTGCACGCTGCAGCGGCAATATCCGTGCCACGGTATCGTCTCTACGGTAAACTACGCAAGATTACGGTTCAAAACGGGCAGTGACCGGTTTGCACCTTTAGATTAATGACTGAGAGGATTAAAGGTATCTCATGGCTGAATGGAGCGGCGAATATATCAGCCCATACGCTGAGCACGGTAAGAAGAGTGAGCAAGTAAAGAAAATTACGGTTTCCATTCCTCTGAAGGTGTTGAAGATCCTCACCGATGAACGTACGCGTCGTCAGGTGAACAACCTGCGTCACGCGACCAACAGCGAACTGCTGTGCGAAGCGTTCCTGCATGCGTTTACCGGCCAACCGTTGCCGAACGATGACGATCTGCGCAAAGAGCGTAGCGACGAAATCCCGGAAGAGGCGAAGGTGATCATGCGTGAACTGGGTATTGACCCGGAGACGTGGGAATACTGAGAAGCGGATACAAAAAAGGCACCTTGCGGTGCCTTTTTTTCGGGAAACTTATTTAGCGCCCGGGATGCTGAAACGCTTGTTGAAGCGGTCAACACGGCCACCGGTTGCAACATCACGCTGCTTACCAGTGTAGAACGGGTGGCATTTGCCGCACACGTCCAGGTTCAGATCGTGACCCACGGTAGAGCGGATCTGGATAGAGTTACCGCAAGAGCAGTTTGCAGTAATCATTTCGTATTTCGGGTGAATATCTTTTTTCATGGGAGAACCTCAGTTAAGGCCGCGTCGCTCTTCCAGCCCTAACGCCAGACACCACGCGATGTTGAATGTAAGTTCTTTGGCGTAAAGTACACCAAAGGCGGCGAATCATACAGAATTTAACCAACGTATGCAAACTGATCCGCACGCCGCTTTTACTAATGTGTATACTAACGCGCCACTTTTCAAGTCAGGAAGATTCGATGCCCGTCGCTCACGTTGCCCTGCCCGTTCCGCTTCCCCGCACCTTTGACTACCTGCTGCCCGACAGCATGAGCGCCAAAGCGGGCTGTCGCGTGACCGTGCCGTTTGGCAAACAGCAGCGCGTGGGGATCGTCGTCTCCGTCAGCGATAAAAGCGAATTGCCCCTCAATGAACTGAAATCGGTGGTTGAGGTGCTGGACAGCGAGCCGGTTTACTCCACCAGCACCTGGCGACTGCTGCTGTGGGCGGCAGATTATTATCATCACCCGATTGGCGACGTCCTGTTCCACGCCCTGCCGATCCTGCTGCGCCAGGGCAAGAGCGCCCGCCACGCCCCGATGTGGTACTGGTTTGCCACCGAACAGGGGCAGGCCGTAGACATCAACAGCCTGAAGCGTTCGCAGAAACAGCAGCAGGCGCTGGCGGCGCTGCGTCAGGGAAAAATCTGGCGGCACCAGGTCGACGAGCTTGAGGTCAGCGAAACGGCGCTACAGGCATTAAGAAAGAAAGGGTTGAGCGAGCTGGCCAGCGAAGCGCCCGCCCTTCACGACTGGCGCGACGGCTTCTCCGTCTCGGGCGATCGCCTGCGCCTGAATACCGAGCAGGCTACCGCGGTAGGCGCCATTCATAGCGCCTCGGACCACTTTTCCGCCTGGCTGCTGGCGGGCGTGACGGGCTCCGGCAAGACCGAAGTCTATCTGAGCGTGCTGGAAAACGTGCTCGCGCAGGGCAAACAGGCGCTGGTGATGGTGCCGGAAATCGGCCTGACACCGCAGACCATTGCCCGCTTCCGCGAGCGCTTTAACGCGCCCGTTGAGGTTCTGCACTCCGGGCTGAACGACAGCGAGCGCCTCAGCGCCTGGCTGAAAGCGAAAAACGGCGAAGCGGCGATTGTGATCGGCACCCGCTCGTCGCTGTTTACGCCGTTTAAAAACCTCGGCGTTATCGTGATCGACGAAGAGCACGACAGCTCCTATAAACAGCAGGAAGGCTGGCGCTATCACGCCCGCGATCTGGCGGTCTACCGTGCGCACAGCGAGCAAATTCCCATTATTCTCGGATCCGCCACGCCTGCGCTCGAAACGCTGCACAACGTGCGCCAGCGTAAATACCACATGCTGCGCCTGACGCGCCGCGCGGGGAATGCCCGCCCGGCCATTCAGCACGTGCTGGATCTCAAAGGCCAGCAGGTGCAAGCAGGCTTAGCGCCCGCCTTGATTTCCCGCATGCGCCAGCATTTGCAGGCGGGGAACCAGGTCATTCTGTTCCTCAACCGTCGCGGATTTGCCCCCGCCCTGCTGTGCCACGACTGCGGCTGGATTGCCGAGTGCCCGCGCTGCGACCACTACTACACCTTCCATCAGGCCCAGCGACATTTGCGCTGCCACCACTGCGACAGCCAGCGTCCCGTACCTCGCCAGTGCCCGTCATGTGGTTCCACGCATATCGTGCCGGTGGGGCTGGGAACGGAACAGCTGGAACAGGCGCTTGGCCCTTTCTTCCCGGACGTGCCTATTTCCCGAATCGACCGGGACACCACCAGCCGCAAGGGGGCGCTGGAGCAGCAGCTGGCGGAAGTGCATCGCGGCGGCGCGCGCATCCTGATTGGCACCCAGATGCTGGCCAAAGGGCACCACTTCCCGGACGTGACGCTGGTCGCCCTGCTGGACGTCGACGGCGCGCTGTTCTCGGCAGATTTCCGCTCCGCCGAGCGCTTCGCCCAGCTTTATACCCAGGTTGCCGGGCGTGCCGGACGCGCGGGGAAACAGGGCGAGGTGGTACTGCAAACGCATCACCCTGAGCACCCGCTGCTACAGACTCTGCTGCACAAAGGCTATGACGCCTTTGCCGAGCAGGCGCTGGCCGAACGCCAGACCATGCAGCTGCCGCCGTGGACCAGCCACGTCATCATCCGCGCGGAGGATCATAACAACCAGCAGGCGCCGCTTTTCCTGCAACAGCTGAGGAATCTCCTGCAGGCCAGCCCGCTGGTGGATAACCAGCTGTGGATCCTGGGCCCGGTGCCGGCGCTGGCGCCAAAACGCGGTGGACGTTTCCGCTGGCAGATTTTACTTCAGCACCCCTCGCGTATTCGCCTGCAGCACATCGTCAGCGGCACGCTGGCGCTCATCAATACCCTGCCGGAAGCGCGTAAAGTGAAGTGGGTACTGGACGTCGATCCCATCGAAGGCTGAAGACGGATCGAAAAATTTAACGCGCCTCACACTTTTTATGAAAATTCTGTAACCGATTCCATTAACTATCTGTAAAAATGGTGATGTCCGCAGTTCGGTGTTCAGGCGAGGAGAAGACGTTGAAGTCCAGGAAAGAGGTTGCCACGGCGACCATGAAAGACGTTGCCGAGAAAGCACAAGTCTCAACGGCAACCGTGTCCCGCGCATTAATGAACCCGGATAAAGTCTCCCAGGCGACCCGTAACAAGGTTGAACAGGCGGCGCTGGAAGTGGGGTATTTCCCGCAGGCGATGGGGCGGAACGTCAAGCGCAATGAATCCCGGACCATCCTGGTAATAGTGCCGGATATCTGCGATCCCTTCTTCAGCGAGATCATTCGCGGTATCGAAGTGACGGCGGCGGAGCAGGGCTATCTGGTGCTGATTGGCGACTGCGCTCACCAGAACCAGCAGGAAAAAACCTTTATCGACCTCATTATCACCAAGCAGATTGACGGCATGCTGCTGCTTGGCTCGCGCCTGCCGTTTGATGCCAGCATCGAAGAACAGCGCAATTTACCGCCGATGGTAATGGCCAACGAATTTGCGCCTGAGCTTGAGCTGCCGACGGTCCACATTGATAACCTCACCGCCGCGTTCAACGCCGTAAACTATCTCCAGGAGCTGGGGCATAAGCGGATTGGCTGCATTGCCGGGCCGGAAGAGATGCCGCTGTGCCACTACCGCCTGCAGGGCTATGTTCAGGCGCTGCGCCGTACCGGTGCGATTGTCGATCCGCACTATATTGCGCGCGGTGATTTTACCTTTGAAGCGGGCGGACAGGCGCTGGAGAAACTGCTGGCGCTGCCGGAACCGCCAACGGCGGTGTTCTGCCACAGCGACGTGATGGCGCTGGGTGCGCTTTCACACGCCAAGCGCCGTGGCTTACGCGTGCCGAAAGATTTGTCGATTATCGGATTCGATAACATTTCACTTTCAGAGTTTTGCGATCCACCGCTCTCCACCGTTTCACAACCGCGCTATCAGATTGGCCGCGAAGCGATGCTGCTTCTGCTGGATCAGCTGCAGGGTCAAACGGTTAGCAGCGGCTCGCGTTTGCTGGACTGCGAGCTGATTATTCGCGGCTCTACCCAGGCATTGACTTAAAGTAAACGCCTTTCGGACACCCTTATCTGGTCAAAGCCCCGCCGCTTAAGTAACATGGCGGGCTGACGAACGAATAAATACAGCGAAACGATAGTGGCACAACGAGATTATGTACGTCGCGGCCAGCCGGCACCTTCGCGACGCAAAAAGAGCAGTTCAAAAAGCAAGCAGCGTAATCTGCCTGCGGTCTCGCCAGCAATGGTCGCTATTGCTGCGGCCGTGCTGGTGGCCTTTATTGGCGGCCTGTACTTCATCACGCACCATAAAAAAGAAGAGTCCGAGGCCCTTCAGGGCAACAAAGTGGTGGGAAATGGTCTGCCGCCGAAACCTGAAGAGCGCTGGCGCTATATTAAAGAGCTGGAAAGTCGTCAGCCCGGCGTGCGTGCGCCTACTGAGCCCTCAGCCGGTGGCGAAGTGAAGAATGCCGATCAGCTGACGGACGAGCAGCGCCAGCTGCTGGCACAGATGCAGGCCGATATGCGCCAGCAGCCGACGCAGCTGAATGAAGTGCCGTGGAATGAACAAACGCCAGCGCAGCGTCAGCAAACGTTGCAGCTGCAGCGTCAGCGCCAGGCACAAATTCAACAGCAGCAACAGCAGCAGTGGACGCAAACTCAGCCGGTACAGCAGCCGAAGGCCCAGCCATACCAGCAACCGCAGCAGCAGACGCGTACGGTGCAGTCGCAGCCTGTTCAACAGCCAAAAGCGCAGCCGCCAAAGCAAGCGGCGCAGCCGTATCAGGATCTGCTCCAGACGCCAGCGCATACCACCGCGCAGCAGCCGAAAACGCAGCAGGCCGCGCCGGTAACCAAAGAGACCGAAGCGCCGAAGCAGACGGCAGAGAAAAAAGACGAGCGCCGCTGGATGGTGCAGTGCGGTTCGTTTAAAGGTGCCGAGCAGGCGGAAACGGTACGTGCTCAGCTGGCGTTCGAAGGATTTGATTCACGCATTACCACCAATAACGGCTGGAACCGCGTGGTGATCGGCCCGGTTAAAGGCAAAGAAAACGCAGACGGCACCATTTCCCGTTTGAAAGTGGCTGGGCACACAAACTGCATTCGACTCGCCTCCGGGGGTTGAAACCCCCAAAATCCCCCCCATCTATCATTTAATTCAGCCCTGAGCACAGGCTCAGGGCTTCTGTTTCCCGAATCTGTAACCAGGGGGTCTGCTCGTGACAACAATAGTAAGTGTACGCCGTAACGGCCAGGTGGTAATTGCCGGTGATGGCCAGGCCACGCTGGGTAATACCGTCATGAAAGGCAACGTGAAGAAAGTCCGTCGTCTCTACAACGACAAAGTGATCGCCGGTTTCGCAGGCGGCACGGCGGATGCCTTCACGCTGTTTGAACTGTTTGAACGCAAGCTGGAAATGCACCAGGGTCATCTGGTGAAAGCTGCCGTTGAGCTGGCAAAGGACTGGCGTACCGACCGTATGCTGCGCAAGCTCGAAGCGCTGCTGGCGGTCGCGGATGAAACCGCTTCGCTTATCATCACCGGTAACGGTGACGTGATTCAGCCGGAAAACGACCTGATTGCCATCGGCTCTGGCGGCCCTTATGCCCAGGCTGCAGCCCGCGCGCTGTTGGAAAATACCGACATGAACGCGCGTGATATCGCGGTGAAGGCGTTGGATATTGCAGGTGATATCTGCATCTATACCAACCACAACCACACCATCGAAGAATTGACCTCCAAAGCGTAAGGATCTCCCATGTCTGAAATGACCCCACGCGAAATTGTCAGCGAACTGAACAAACACATTATCGGCCAGGATAACGCTAAGCGCTCCGTGGCTATCGCGCTGCGTAACCGCTGGCGTCGTATGCAGCTTGACGAAGAGCTGCGTCACGAAGTCACCCCGAAAAACATTCTGATGATCGGCCCGACCGGCGTCGGTAAAACCGAAATCGCCCGTCGTCTGGCGAAGCTGGCGAACGCGCCGTTCATCAAAGTTGAAGCCACCAAGTTCACCGAAGTGGGCTATGTGGGTAAAGAAGTGGACTCTATCATCCGCGACCTGACCGATTCTGCGATTAAGATGGTGCGCGTCCAGGCGATTGAGAAAAACCGCTACCGCGCGGAAGAGATGGCCGAAGAGCGTATTCTCGACGTGCTGATCCCACCGGCGAAAAACAACTGGGGCCAGGCTGAACAGCAGGCTGAACCTTCAGCCGCGCGTCAGGCGTTCCGCAAAAAACTGCGTGAAGGCCAGCTGGACGACAAAGAGATTGAGATCGACCTCGCGGCCGCGCCGATGGGCGTGGAAATCATGGCGCCTCCGGGCATGGAAGAAATGACCAGCCAGCTGCAGTCCATGTTCCAGAACCTGGGCGGCCAAAAGCAGAAAGCGCGTAAGCTGAAAATCAAAGACGCGATGAAGCTGCTGATTGAAGAAGAAGCGGCGAAGCTGGTGAATCCGGAAGAGCTGAAGCAGGACGCTATCGACGCGGTTGAGCAGCACGGTATCGTGTTTATCGACGAAATCGACAAAATTTGTAAGCGCGGCGGCAACAGCTCCGGTCCGGACGTATCCCGCGAAGGCGTACAGCGCGATCTGCTGCCGCTGGTTGAAGGCTGCACCGTCTCTACCAAGCACGGCATGGTGAAAACGGACCACATTCTGTTTATCGCTTCCGGTGCATTCCAGGTAGCCAGCCCGTCGGATCTGATCCCCGAACTGCAGGGTCGTCTGCCGATCCGCGTTGAGCTGCAGGCGCTGACCACCGAAGATTTCGAGCGCATCCTGACGGAGCCAAACGCCTCTGCTACCGTGCAGTACAAGGCGCTGATGGCGACCGAAGGCGTGAACCTCGAATTCACCGAAGACGGTATCAAGCGTATCGCCCAGGCCGCATGGCAGGTCAACGAAACCACCGAGAACATCGGTGCGCGTCGTCTGCACACCGTGCTGGAACGCCTGGTAGAAGACATCTCATATGACGCGAGCGACCTCAACGGTCAAACCATTACCATCGACGCAGACTATGTGAGCAAACATCTGGATGCGTTAGTGGCAGATGAAGATCTGAGCCGTTTTATCCTATAATCGCGGTTACTGCATTCTCATCACTGTTAATGGGGGCTAAAGCCCCCATTTTTATTGGCAAAATTACTATGACTGATATCAGCCGTACTCAGGCGTGGCTCGAAAGTCTGCGTCCTAAAACGCTTCCTCTGGCCTTTGCCGCCATTATTGTCGGCACCGCGCTTGCCTGGTGGCAAGGGCATTTCGATCCGCTGGTGGCAGGTCTGGCGCTCATTACCGCCGGGCTGCTGCAAATCCTCTCTAACCTCGCGAACGATTATGGCGATGCGGTAAAAGGCAGCGACAAGCCTGACCGTATCGGGCCGCTGCGCGGGATGCAAAAAGGGGTGATCACCCAGGCACAGATGAAGCGCGCGCTGATTATCACCGTGGTGCTGATTTGCTTATCTGGCCTGGCGCTGGTGACGGTCGCCTCGAAAACCACCAGCGACTTCATTGGCTTCCTGGTGCTGGGCCTGCTCGCCATTATCGCGGCCATCACCTACACCGTCGGCACGCGCCCTTACGGCTATATTGGCCTTGGGGATATCTCTGTGCTGGTGTTCTTCGGCTGGCTGAGCGTAATGGGGAGCTGGTACTTACAGGCGCATACGGTGATCCCTGCCCTGTTCCTCCCGGCGACCGCCTGCGGCCTGCTGGCGACGGCGGTACTCAATATCAATAATCTGCGCGATATCGACAGCGATCGTGAGAACGGCAAGAACACGCTGGCGGTGCGTCTGGGGCCGGTGAATGCGCGCCGCTATCATGCCTGCCTGCTTATTGGCGCGCTGGTTTGCCTGGCGCTGTTTAACCTGATTTCTCTGCACAGTCTATGGGGCTGGCTGTTTGTGCTTGCTGCGCCGCTGCTGGTTAAGCAGGCCCGCTTTGTGATGCGTGAACTCAGCCCGGCAGCCATGCCGCCGATGCTGGAGCGAACGGTAAAAGGCGCGCTGCTGACTAACCTGTTGTTCGTCGTCGGGATTGTGTTAAGCCAGACGCTCAGTTAGCTGACAAATATCAATTAACAATTGATGATTTTGCCAACAACGCATTTCGCACGATATACTGAACACATTCGCAGCAACTGAGCGTTAAACCTATGAAATACGATACCTCCGAGCTTTGTGACATCTACCAGGAAGATGTCAACGTCGTTGAACCGCTGTTCTCCAACTTTGGTGGGCGGTCATCGTTTGGCGGGCAAATCGTCACGGTGAAATGTTTCGAGGACAACGGGTTGCTGTACGATCTGCTCGAACAGAACGGCCGTGGCCGCGTACTGGTGGTCGACGGCGGCGGGTCCGTGCGTCGCGCACTGATTGATGCTGAACTGGCCGGCATTGCCGTCCAGAACGAGTGGGAAGGCATCGTGGTGTACGGTTCCGTGCGTCAGGTGGACGATCTCGAAGACCTGGATATTGGAATTCAGGCCATCGCGGCCATTCCGGTAGGCGCTGCGGGTGACGGCATCGGCGAAAGCGACGTGCGCGTTAACTTCGGCGGCGTGACCTTCTTCTCAGGCGATCATCTCTACGCCGATAATACCGGCATTATCCTTTCTGAAGATCCGCTGGATATCGAGTAATAAAACCATAAGCGTGAACCATAAAAAAACCGCCAACAGCAATGTGGCGGTTTTTTTGTCCCTCGGGATTCGCGGTCCGTTGGGAAGTTTTGCAACCTTTAACCAGGATTTTTATCTTACCCTGGTTCAAACCTCAGGTAACCCCATCGACCCTTTATAAATTCCTAATTATCTATGAAAACCTTAACTACGCTGCTATTGCTCATTATGATGCAGCGTCCCTTTCCGCCATTTCGCACATGGGCATCGGTCCAGGGAAAGGTGTAACCACAACCGTAAAGCAGCCTTTAACCAGGCTTGTGTCCACCGACTTATCACCGGTGGTGAACGGTGGAGCGGTTAGCCGCAGGGACCGCATAATGAAACGCTATTTATGTATCGCGTTCATTGTCGCCAGCGTACTCGTTGTAAAAAGTGATGAACCGATCGGGTTTGTTGCGTTTACCACGATAGCGCAGGATAAGTAGCGTTAAGGCCGCCTTGGGCGGCCTTTTTTATGGTTGGATGTCAGTCAGCGAGAACCATAAAAAAAGCCGGGTGGCGGCGTCGCCTTACCCGGCCTGTTCAGTTCATCCCAGTGGGAATCAGACTTCTTCCATACGTCCCAGCAGCGCCTGCAGGCGATCCTGCCAGCCGTTCTGCTGTTCACGCAGCTGGTTGTTTTCGCGCTCCAGTTCTTCGCGGCCGTGCTGAGCGTTCTGAACTTCCTGCGCCAGGCTGTTGTTCTTCTCTTTCAGCTCTTCAATTTCCATCTGCAGCAGCGTGATGGTGTCAATCGCCTGCTGTACTTTCGCTTCCAGTTTCTCAAACACTTCTAAAGACATGATCCTACCTCTCCTGAATTGCAAGGCGACGCTTTAACGTAAACGCGCACAACATATGTTCCGATTGTATGGAGCGCAGTCGCCCCTGTCCAGCGGCATGCCACGTAGATCGCGGTTTGCAACACTTTTCGGCCTCGTCCTGGTGCGTTCGCGGCATATACCTCTAAGTTGTTAACCCATTCGTTAAAAAAATGATTCAGCACACCGTGCGCTACTGATGCAAAAACGCGCTTTATGGCGCGAAAACGCTCATTTTATTGACACAGACCACACATTTTAATTTCGATATTTCTCGTTTTTGCTCGTTAACGATAAATTAACACTATGTCTACAGGGCATCGTGGCTGTCACGGGCGGCCACGCTAACAATAAACATCAATTTCTTCAGGATTCCGATTATGAGTCAGACATCAACCTTAAAAGGCCAGTGCATTGCCGAGTTCCTTGGTACCGGGTTGTTGATATTCTTCGGAGTGGGCTGTGTCGCTGCACTGAAAGTGGCGGGTGCCAGTTTTGGTCAGTGGGAAATCAGTATCATCTGGGGTCTGGGCGTGGCGATGGCCATCTACCTGACTGCAGGGGTCTCTGGCGCACATCTTAACCCGGCGGTGACTATCGCACTGTGGCTGTTCGCGTGCTTCGACGGACGCAAAGTTGTTCCCTTCATTATTTCTCAATTTGCCGGCGCGTTTTGCGCAGCGGCGTTAGTTTACGGGCTTTATTACAATCTTTTCATCGACTTCGAACAGACGCATCATATGGTGCGCGGTAGCGTCGAAAGTCTGGATCTGGCAGGCATCTTCTCAACCTACCCTAACCCGCATATCAATTTTGTGCAGGCGTTCGCAGTTGAAATGGTGATTACCGCTATTCTGATGGGCGTCATTATGGCTTTGGGCGATGATGGTAACGGCATTCCGCGTGGCCCGCTGGCGCCATTGCTGATTGGCCTGCTGATCGCCGTCATCGGTGCATCCATGGGGCCGTTAACAGGGTTTGCGATGAACCCGGCGCGTGACCTGGGTCCAAAAACCTTCGCCTTCTTTGCAGGATGGGGCGACGTGGCTTTCACCGGCGGCAAAGATATTCCTTACTTCCTGGTACCGCTGTTCGGACCAGTCGTAGGGGCGGCACTGGGTGCATTTGGCTATCGCAAATTAATCGGTCGCCACTTACCGTGCGACACCTGTGTGGAAGAGGAGAAGGAAACGACTTCTACCGCACAACAAAAAGCTTCGCTGTAATCTGACTACGGGACACATACCATGACCGAAAAAAAATATATCGTTGCGCTCGACCAGGGCACTACCAGCTCCCGCGCTGTCGTAATGGATCATGACGCGAATATCGTCAGCGTGTCACAGCGCGAATTTGAGCAAATTTATCCTCGTCCAGGCTGGGTAGAACACGACCCGATGGAGATCTGGGCGTCACAAAGCTCCACGCTGGTAGAAGTGCTGGCGAAAGCCGACATCAGTTCCGACGAAATCGCCGCGATTGGTATCACCAACCAGCGTGAAACCACCGTGGTGTGGGAACGCGAAACCGGTAAGCCGATTTACAACGCCATCGTCTGGCAGTGCCGCCGTACGTCAGAGATCTGCGAACAGCTTAAGCGTGACGGGATGGAAGAGTACGTGCGTAGCGCCACCGGCCTGGTGGTTGACCCGTACTTCTCCGGCACCAAAGTGAAGTGGATCCTCGACCACGTGGAAGGTTCACGCGAGCGTGCAAAACGCGGCGAGCTGCTGTTCGGTACCGTCGATACCTGGCTTATCTGGAAGATGACTCAGGGACGTGTCCACGTTACTGACTACACTAACGCCTCGCGCACCATGCTGTTCAACATCAACACCCTGGAGTGGGATGACAAGATGCTGGACGCGCTGGATATTCCGCGCGCGATGCTGCCTGAAGTGCGTAAGTCGTCTGAAGTCTACGGCCAGACCAACATCGGCGGTAAAGGCGGCACCCGTATTCCTATCGCCGGTATCGCCGGTGACCAGCAGGCGGCGCTGTTCGGCCAGCTGTGCGTCAAGGAAGGGATGGCGAAGAACACCTACGGCACCGGCTGCTTTATGCTGATGAACACCGGCGAGAAAGCGGTGAAATCAGAAAACGGCCTGCTGACCACCATCGCCTGCGGCCCGCGCGGCGAGGTGAACTATGCCCTGGAAGGTGCGGTGTTTATGGCGGGCGCATCTATTCAGTGGCTGCGCGACGAGATGAAGCTGATCAGCGATGCGTTTGACTCCGAGTACTTCGCGACCAAAGTGAAAGACACCAATGGCGTGTATGTGGTGCCAGCGTTCACCGGTCTGGGCGCACCGTACTGGGACCCGTATGCCCGCGGCGCAATTTTCGGCCTGACGCGCGGAGTGAACTCAAACCACATCATTCGTGCGACCCTGGAATCCATCGCCTACCAGACGCGTGACGTGCTGGAAGCGATGCAGGCAGACTCCGGCATTCGTTTACACGCCCTGCGCGTGGACGGTGGCGCGGTGGCCAACAACTTCCTGATGCAGTTCCAGTCCGACATTCTGGGCACCCGCGTTGAGCGCCCTGAAGTACGTGAAGTGACGGCACTGGGCGCGGCGTATCTTGCGGGTCTCGCGGTAGGCTTCTGGCAGAACCTGGACGAGTTGCAGGAGAAAGCGGTCATCGAACGCGAATTCCGCCCTGGCATCGAAACCACCGAGCGCAACTACCGCTACAGCGGCTGGAAGAAAGCGGTGAAACGCGCCCTTGCGTGGGAAGAGCACGAAGAGTAAGCCTATATTCCCTCTCCCTGTGGGAGAGGGTTAGGGTGAGGGGCATCGACCGCACCGGTTCCCCTCACCCCTCCCCACTCTGTGATAAACTTCGTGCAATTCCTTTTGATTGTACGAGTCCCTCATGAAACGTGAACTTGCTATCGAGTTTTCCCGCGTCACCGAAGCAGCCGCCCTTGCAGGCTATAAATGGCTGGGTCGTGGCGACAAAAATACCGCAGATGGCGCGGCCGTCCACGCCATGCGCATTGTGCTTAACCAGGTCAACATCGACGGCACTATCGTCATCGGTGAAGGCGAGATCGACGAAGCGCCGATGCTCTACATCGGTGAAAAGGTCGGGACCGGCAAAGGCGATGCGGTGGATATCGCGGTGGACCCGATCGAAGGCACGCGCATGACGGCGATGGGCCAGGCCAACGCCCTGGCGGTGCTGGCCGTGGGCGATAAAGGCTGCTTCCTCAACGCGCCAGACATGTATATGGAAAAGCTGATTGTCGGCCCTGGTGCGAAAGGCGCAATCGATCTCAGCCTGCCGCTGGACGCCAACCTGCGCAATATCGCGGCGGCGCTGGCTAAACCGCTCAACGAACTCACCGTGACCATTCTGGCGAAACCGCGCCACGACGCCACCATCTCTTATCTGCAGGCACTCGGCGTGCGCGTGTTTGCCATTCCGGATGGCGACGTTGCCGCGTCTATTCTGACCTGCATGCCGGACAGCGAAGTCGACGTGCTTTACGGCATCGGCGGCGCGCCGGAAGGCGTGGTCTCTGCGGCGGTGATCCGCGCGCTGGACGGCGATATGCAGGCGCGCCTTCTGCCGCGCCATGAGGTGAAAGGCGACAGCGACGAAAACCGTCGTATCGGTGAGGACGAGCTGGCGCGCTGCGCAGCGATGGGCATCGAAGCCAATAAAGTACTGGCGCTGAACGACATGGCGCGCAGTGATAACGTCGTCTTCTCTGCAACCGGCATCACCAAAGGCGATCTGCTGGACGGCATCACCCGCAAGGGCAACATGGCGACCACTGAAACGCTGCTGATCCGCGGTAAATCGCGCACCATCCGACGCATTCAGTCCATTCACTATCTCGACCGTAAAGACCCGGACGTGCAGACGCACATTCTGTAAAACCGTTTGATCGATAGAGCTTTCCGGCCCGAAGGGGCTGGAAATGTTTCCCACAAGTACGGAAGATAGAACAGAGAAACAGCACAGGAGAAGATCATGGCGGACTGGGTAACAGGTAAAGTCACAAAGATAGAATTCTGGACCGATGCGCTATTTAGTCTCACCCTGCATGCTCCCGTTCACCCGTTTAAGGCCGGGCAATTTGCCAAGCTGGGGCTGGATGTCGACGGCGAGCGCGTGCAGCGCGCCTACTCTTACGTTAACGCGCCGGATAACCCGGATCTCGAGTTCTATCTGGTCACCGTTCCTGACGGTAAGCTCAGCCCGCGCCTTGCCGCCCTTCAGCCCGGCGACGATGTGCAGATTGTGAGCGAAGCGGCAGGCTTCTTTGTGCTCGAAGAGATCCCGGATTGTGACACGCTCTGGATGCTGGCAACCGGCACGGCCATCGGTCCGTATCTCTCTATCTTGCAGTACGGTAAGGATCTGGAGCGCTTCAAAAACATCGTGCTGGTGCACGCCGCGCGCTATGCCGCAGATTTAAGCTATCTCCCGCAGATGCAGGCGCTGGAACAGCAGTATGGCGGAAAGTTAAAGATTCAGACGGTAGTCAGCCGCGAAACCGTAGCAGGAGCGCTTACCGGTCGCGTACCGGCGTTAATTGAGAGCGGCGCACTGGAAGACGCGGTGGGTTTACCGATGACGGCCGAAACCAGCCACGTCATGCTGTGCGGTAACCCGCAGATGGTCCGGGACACGCAGCAGCTTCTGAAGGATACCCGGCAGATGACGAAACATCTTCGCCGCCGGCCGGGCCATATGACCGCCGAACACTACTGGTGATCAGCGGTATTTCACCTCGACGGTATCTTTACCGTATTTATTTTCGCTCTGGGTGCCGATAAACGCGCCCAGATCGACAATCATCATCACGAAGATGACCGACGGCAGCAGCCTGCCCACGACCCACGGCAGGATGGAAGGCAGCATCGCCCAGTTCCCTGCCACCAGCATCCACGCCAGTATGATCAAAAATGCCCACGCGCCGGAGCGGCCGCGATCGTGCAGGCGTTTCACCACGACGGCCGCCGTCGGCCATAGCAGGCAGACCAGTGCAAATGCCGCCGTTTGCGTGCTCAGCCAGGCGTTATAAGCAACGAAAAAAAGAAGCAGCATGGCGACGACCCACGTCACCATCCAGACCCAGAAATCACGGCGTCCAATACGCCCTTTGAATGAAAACAGCCACTGCTGTATGGTCATGTAAGGTTCCTTATTATCGTTTAGCCCGCATTTTACCCTGGAGTTGTGACCTTTTGACAAACCGACCAGATATCGTTTTAATCATGAGCACTTACGGCCAGGTGCAATGTTGATGAAAAATTCGGCACATTCTCTCTTCCTGTGTTTAGCGATGCTCGGCGCGGGTTTTCCGCTGCACGCCGCCAACACCGCGGCCCCCACCACTGCGCCGTATTTGCTGGCGGGCGCACCGTCTTTCGATCAGTCCATCAGCCAGTTTCGCGAAGCTTTCAATCAGGCCAACCCAGGGCTGCCGCTGGATGAGTTTCGCGCCATTGATAGCTCGCGCGATACCCCTACACTGACCCGTGCAGCGAGCAAGATTAACGAGAATTTGTATGCTTCCACGGCGCTGGAGCGCGGTACGTTAAAAATCAAAAGCATGCAAATCACCTGGCTACCGATTCAGGGGCCAGAGCAGAAAGCGGCTAAATCGAAGGCGCTTGATTACATGAGCGCGGTGCTGCAGGCGTTTACGCCTGCGCTGACGAAAAAGCAGAGCCAGCAAAAGCTGCAAAAGCTGCTGACCGCCGGTAAAAACAAGCGGTACTACGCCACAACCGAAGGCGCGATTCGCTATGTAGTGGCGGATAACGGCGAAAAAGGACTGACCTTCGCCGTTGAACCGATTAAGCTGGCGCTATCTGACACCCTTGGCGGGGCCAATTAATGACAAAAAGCAAAGCCTTTCGAGGGAAAATCTCTATACTGATTCACAGACCATGCTGCCCGACAGGGCGGCCATATTCCTTAATTCGCTTATTTAGCGTGGAGAATTGAAATGCGACATCCTTTAGTGATGGGTAACTGGAAACTGAACGGCAGCCGCCACATGGTAAACGAACTGGTTGCAAACCTGCGTAAAGAGCTGGCTGGCGTGACCGGCTGCGCGGTTGCTATCGCTCCGCCGGATATGTACCTGGATCTGGCTAAACGTGCCGCTGACGGCAGCCACATCGTGCTGGGCGCGCAGAACGTTGACGTTAACCTGTCTGGCGCGTTCACCGGTGAAACTTCCGCTGAAATGCTGAAAGATATCGGCGCGAAATACATCATCATCGGCCATTCCGAGCGTCGCACTTACCACAAAGAATCTGACGAGTTCATCGCGAAGAAATTTGCCGTGCTGAAAGAGCAGGGTCTGATCCCGGTTCTGTGCATCGGTGAAACCGAAGCGGAAAACGAAGCGGGCAAAACCGAAGAAGTGTGTGCACGTCAGATCGACGCCGTGCTGAAAACGCAGGGCGCGGCAGCGTTCGAAGGCGCGGTTATCGCTTACGAGCCAGTCTGGGCGATCGGTACCGGCAAATCTGCTACCCCTGCGCAGGCTCAGGCAGTTCACAAATTCATCCGTGACCACATTGCTAAAGCCGACGCGAAAGTGGCTGAGCAAGTGATCATCCAGTACGGCGGCTCCGTAAACGCCTCCAACGCTGCTGAGCTGTTCACCCAGCCAGATATCGATGGCGCGCTGGTTGGCGGTGCATCCCTGAAAGCGGACGCTTTCGCGGTGATCGTTAAAGCGGCAGAAGCGGCTAAACAGGCGTAATGGCCTTTGTGGCGGGTGGCGCTTGCGCTTACCCGCCGCTACAAACGCCCTAACACGCTAAACCACAGATAATCCAGCGGCAGCAGCACCAGATACGTCGCAATCGCCAGCGCCAGGCAGAGCACCATCCCCGCCCTTGCAGGCACCTTTCCTAGCCCCATCGCCACCACAATCGGCGACGCCTGATACGGCAGCAGCGGCGTGGAATAGCCCAGTACCTGAATCATGATCACCGACAGCAGCGGGAAACCGGTCGCATCCGAGAAGCTCTGCGCCAGCGTGGTGTACAGCGCCGGAACGCCGTTGGCAGTCATAATGAAGTTGAGTGCCGTAGTAATTCCGGTTAGCGCCAGGAAGCTGGTGAACGGTTTGTCCGCATCCAGCGGCATTATGCGCAGCAGCGCCTCGCCTACGGCCGCTCCGATACCCGTTTGCGTCACGACGATCGCCAGCCCGAGAATACCCGCAACGTAAATGCAGGTGCGCATATTTACCCCCGCCGAGAACTCCTCGCCGGTGATAAAACCAATGCGCGGCAGCATAACGATAATCGAGGCCGCCAGCCCCGTCCACGCCGGCCCCACGCCGTGCCAGCTCTCCGTCACCCACATCATCAGCACCACCACCAGCAGCCAGGCGAGTCGTTTTTCGTCACGCCCCATCGGTTCAGCCAGCGTGAAATCCTTCGCCGGTTTCGGGTTGCCGGGGAACAGCCAGCAGATGAGGCCAATCAGAATCAGGCCTTTGAGAATACCGAGCACCGGCGTGTGCAGCAGCAGATACGGGACATAGTTCAGGTGAATGCCATACGAGCCTTCCGCCGCGCCGCTCATGACCAGGTTAGGCACGTTGGCGGGCAGAATGGTGGCCGAGAGCTGGAAGGTACCGAAGCCGACTGCCAGCGCAAGGCCGAACCAGGCGCGGGAGCCGTCGGCAATACCGGCGCGTTTCGCCATCGCCGCGACAATGGGCATCAGCAGCGCAATACGCCCCATGTTTGACGGCATTACAAACGCCAGCGCGTAGCTGAGCAATACCACGCTCGCCACCATCAGCATCCAGGAGTCAGTGAGCTTTGCCGACAGCGCCCGGGCGGCCCTGTCCGCCAGGCCGGTTTTACGGATCGCCACGCCGAGCACAAAGCCGCTGAAGACCAGCCAGAAAGCCGACGAGGCAAAACCGCCAAAAATCACCTCCGGCGGGGCGATTCTGGCGGTCATCGCCGCCGTGAAAAACAGCAGTGCGGTGATAAATTCCGGCAACAGCGACGTCGCCCACAGCACGATGGTGACGCCGACGATCAGCGAGGGCAGCAGCAGAGGATGCGTTAACCAGAGCGACATACCTGTCTCCTGTAGATTTTTTCAGCAAGTCTACGGTGACAGGCAGCCTGAGTAAACGCGATTTATGGTGGGGTTATTTCAGGATAGCGCATTGATGATCCTGCAATTCCTCTGCCGACGCGCGGTTAAGCGTGAGCAGGTTCCGCTCGGTCGCCAGCAAAACAAACGAACCATCCGACTGCTGCGCCATCGCCAGCGCGAAGCGTCCCATATGGTCGCGCGCCTCCGGCAGCTCTTCCGCCAGCATCATAAACGGACTGCGCTGGACCAGTTCATTCTCCGTCACCCGGCGTGCGAGGTACTCATGCCCTTCCAGCCCACCCGGGAACGGTAGCCACTGGGTGCTGATATCTCCCTGCGCCGCGTTGAGCTTCTCGCGCACGTCCGGGCGCAGGCAGGAGATATGGATATGGAAATGGTTTTGCGTGCGTCCGGTCGGTGAGTTAATCGTCAGCGAAATAGCGCTGTCCGGCACTTCAGAGCCACGCTTCAGGGTCATAAAGCTGCGCGACTGCCACGCCAGCCAGAAGAAGTTTGGCGTATGAGGCTCGGTCAGGAGCGGGCTTTCGGTGCCGTTGATGCGGTACGTTGGCATCAGCAGATACTGCAGCGGCCCGTTGCGGTCCTTAAATACCACATAGCCCGCATCAGGCTTCACCTGCGCGCAGGGTGCCGGGTTACGGTGCTGCAGCTGATTAGGCAGACACTGGTCGAGGACGATATGGCGCAACGCATTCGGATTACCCGCTTTTATCCAGTACACGCCGCCTGCGGCAAGGGCGATGACAATCAGGATCAGTAAGATAATTTTTTTCACAACGCGTTCCCTGTTTTCAATAGAGGCAAAAGAGTAACGCAAAATGATGACCAAATAAAAAACCCGGTGGATTTCTCACACCGGGTCGCCGTGTCGTTTGCTAACCGTTAGCGCTGGCTAATCTGGTCGAAGGTGCCGCCATTAGAGAAGTGCTCTTTCTGCGCTTTCGTCCAGCCGCCGAACACATCATCAATGGTGAAGAGCTTCAGTTTCGGGAATTCGCTGTCGTATTTCTTCGCGACAGCCGCATCACGTGGACGATAGAAGTTCTTCGCCGCGATTTCCTGGCCTTCCGGCGAGTAGAGATACTTCAGGTAGGCTTCCGCCACCGCTTTGGTGCCTTTCTTATCAACGACCTTATCGACCACGGAAACGGTCGGCTCGGCGAGGATGGATTCGCTCGGAGTCACGATCTCAAACTTGTCTTTACCCAGTTCGTGGGTCGCCAGTAGAGCTTCGTTTTCCCAGGCAATAAGCACGTCGCCAATTCCGCGCTCGACGAAGGTGTTAGTGGCACCGCGCGCGCCGGAGTCCAGCACTTCAACGTTTTTGTACAGGGATTTGACGAACTCCTGTGCTTTAGCCTGGTCACCGTTATTGTGGTGCAGCGCGTAGCCCCAGGCCGCCAGGTAGTTCCAGCGTGCCCCGCCGGAGCTTTTCGGGTTCGGGGTAATCACAGAAACGCCCGGTTTGATCAGATCGTTCCAGTCCTTAATCTGTTTCGGGTTGCCTTTACGCACCAGGAAGACGATGGTCGAGGTGTATGGCGCGGAGTTGTCCGGCAGGCGTTTGATCCAGTTTTTGTCGATACGGCCACGCTCGGCGATAGCGTCGACATCATAGGCCAGCGCCAGGGTAACCACGTCGGCTTCAATACCGTTAATTACCGATGTCGCCTGCTTACCGGAGCCACCGTGCGACTGACGAACCACCACGTTATCGCCGGTTTCCTGCTTCCAGTGCGCCGCGAAGGCTTTGTTGTATTGATCGTACAGCTCACGCGTCGGGTCGTACGACACGTTGAGAAGTTGAATGTCCTTTGCCAGCACGCTGGTCGATGCCAGCAATAATGTTAACCCCACGCCCCATTTATTCATCGCCCAGCTCTCTTGTGTAGTGTTTTGATGAATGCAGCGTGCCAGAAAGCGAATCGATGATTAAAGAATAAAAAAAGATTGGCTATAACGTGGAGGAATAAAAGCCCTCTTCAGAAAGAAGAGGGCTCGAAGGATCAGTACAGTTTTTTCGCGCAGTCCAGCCAGTCACCTTTGAACGGACGCTTCATGTTTTCAATCGCGTCGATGATGTCATGGTGAACCAGCTGTTCGTTCTGAATACCGACGCAGCGGCCGCCGTGGCCCTGCAGCAGCAGCTCGATAGCGTACGCGCCCATGCGGGACGCCAGAATACGGTCGTACGGGCCAGGGGAACCACCGCGCTGGATGTGGCCCAGAACGGTCGCGCGGGTTTCGCGTTTGGTTTCGGTTTCGATGTACTTCGCCAGCTCGTCAACGTCACAGATGTGCTCGGTGATAGCCACAATCGCGTGTTTCTTACCTTTCGCGATACCGGCTTTGATTTCAGCAACCAGATCTTCGCGGCTGAATTCCACTTCCGGAACCACCACAAACTCACAACCACCGGCGATAGCCGCTGCCAGGGTCAGGTCACCGCAGTAACGGCCCATCACTTCAACGATAGAGATACGCTGGTGAGAAGAAGAGGTGTCACGCAGGCGGTCAATGGCTTCCACAACGGTGCCCAGCGCGGTGAAGTAACCGATGGTGTAGTCAGTGCCTTTGATGTCGTTGTCGATGGTGCCCGGCAGGCCGATGCACGGGAAGCCCATTTCGGTCAGACGTTTTGCACCCATGTACGAGCCGTCACCGCCGATAACGACCAGCGCGTCCAGACCACGCTTTTTCATGTTCTCGATAGCCACTTCACGGATGTGTTCGTCACGGAATTCCGGGAAGCGCGCAGACCCAAGGAAGGTACCGCCACGGTTGATCATGTCAGACACGCTGTAGCGGTCGAGCTGAACCATACGGTCTTCATACAGACCCAGGTAACCATCATAGATACCAAAAACTTCCAGACCTTCCGTCAGCGCTGCACGGACAACCCCACGAATTGCCGCGTTCATGCCCGGCGCATCACCGCCGCTTGTCAACACACCGATTTTCTTAATCATGACTACCTCTGAACTTAGGAATGCAAAATTGAAATCTGTTGCCGGAAGAAACTTATCGACCAACGAATACTGCAAATAGTATATCAATCCCTTCTGGCTGAATTGATTCAGGTCAGACCAAATGGCGGTAATTTATACACAAAATGCTGGCCTGGCTCACTTTTTTACAACGAATTACGAAAGCCCAACATGTCCGGGTACAACCGAGCAGGGATCCTGGTGAATGATGACGTCTGAACCAGGAAAACGCTGCAAAATCGCCTGCTCGACCTGCTCAGCAATAACGTGAGCCTGTACCAGTGGCAGGTTGTCTTCCATTTCAATATGAATCTGAATAAAGCGGGTCGGCCCTGACTGCCGCGTTCGAAGATCGTGTGCACCGCTGACGCCGGGCCAGGAGGTCACGATAGAAAAAATTTCGTTACGTTCTGAGTCCGGAAGAGCGCGATCGAGCAGTGATTGCACCGCGTCATACCCCATCCGCAGGGCGCTATATAAAATATAGATACCAATCCCTAACGCAAACAACGCATCGGCCCGATGCCAGCCATACCAGGCCAGACCGAGTGCAATAAGAATAGCCCCATTCATCATAACATCAGATTGATAATGAAGCATATCCGCCCGTACGGCCTGACTTTGCGTTTTGCGAACGACCCAGCGCTGGAACGTTACCAGAACAAGTGTGCTTATAAGTGCAATGACCGTGACGACCACGCCGACACCGGGATTGTTCATCGGTGAAGGTGAAACCAGATGCTGAATACCGGTCAAAAACAGGAACAGTGCAGAGCCAGAAATGAACATACTTTGCGCCAGCGCCGCGAGCGATTCCGCCTTGCCGTGCCCAAACGTGTGCTCTTCATCCGCCGGCTGCAGCGAGTAGCGCACCACCAGGAGGTTGGTCAGCGAGGCGGCGATATCGACCAGTGAATCCACCAGCGCCGCCAGAATACTGACCGAGCCGGTATACCACCAGGCAAAGATTTTGATCAGCAGCAGGCCAGAGGCCATGACGGTCGCCGCAATGGCGGCCCGGCTTACCAGCCTTCCATAGGATTGATTCATAAACGCTCCTGTCATGTCATGCCGCTAGTATAACGGAAGCATGGGGAGGCAAAGGATGAATAAACGGTTAACAAATCAGAATGCGGGGCAAAAAAAACCCCCACATCATGTGGGGGAAGACAGGGATGATGTCTATGGCAAGGAAAACAGGGTTTACTGGTTACTACGGGTACTGCTATTGCTACTGAAAAACGTCGCTTCTGAGCTTCGCTGCATCCGTGCAACCTCACGCAGCTGGTCCATACGCTGCTGATGTTTGGCATTCAAAACCGCTTGCTGCTCGGGCGTTAGCAGGTGGAACATCTGGTTGCGGACCTTCGCCATTTCTACCTGGCGGGCAACCTGTTCCTGTGCCATTTTTTCGGCCTGAGCGCGAACAGCGCTTTCGTCAAAATTTTCTGCGGTGACAAGGCGATGCATTGTCTCCATTTCGCTAACATTAACAGGGGGCTGGTCGTGTCGTGCCCTCTGCATCAGATCTCGCATCTGTTGACGCTGATGTTCGGTTAAACTTATGCCGTCAAACATATGGCTTTGGCTGCTGTGCTGCGTTGCGCCCTCTTGCGAGGAACCGTTATCGCCGATGATAGCTACAGCAGCCTGGCTAAACGCACTGAACGCCAGCGTTGAGGCCATGACGGCAGCGGTAACTTTGCGCATCACTTGCTCCCAAAATCTTTCGTGTCGCGATTCAACGAGAGACAGTCTACGATTCAGGCTGCAAACATGCGTCAGGGGGTGTAAAACAACGTAAAGTCATGGATTAGATAGCCTTGATGTCGTAATTTCTGCCTCGGAGGTATTTAAACAATGAATAAAATCCTGTTAGTTGACGATGACCGAGAGCTCACATCCCTTTTAAAGGAGTTGCTCGACATGGAAGGTTTCAACGTCCTGGTTGCCCATGATGGCGAGCAGGCGCTGAGTCTCCTTGACGACAGCATCGATCTACTTTTGCTCGACGTAATGATGCCAAAGAAAAACGGTATTGATACGCTGAAAGAGCTTCGCCAGACACACCAGACCCCCGTTATCATGCTGACCGCCCGCGGCAGCGAGCTTGACCGCGTTCTCGGCCTTGAGCTGGGTGCGGATGACTATTTACCGAAGCCGTTCAACGACCGTGAACTGGTGGCCCGTATTCGCGCGATCCTGCGTCGTTCCCACTGGAGCGAGCAGCAGCAGAATACCGACAACAGCTCGCCAACGCTGGAAGTGGACTCCCTGAGCCTGAACCCGGGCCGTCAGGAAGCAAGCTTCGACGGCCAGACGCTCGAGCTTACCGGCACCGAGTTCACCCTGCTGTATCTACTGGCGCAACATCTTGGCCAGGTGGTATCGCGTGAACATTTAAGCCAAGAAGTGCTGGGCAAACGCCTCACGCCGTTTGACCGCGCCATCGACATGCACATCTCTAACCTGCGCCGCAAGCTGCCGGAGCGTAAAGACGGTCACCCATGGTTTAAAACCCTGCGTGGTCGCGGTTATCTGATGGTTTCTGCTTCATGATAGGCAGCTTAACCGCCCGCATCTTCGCCATCTTCTGGCTGACGCTGGCACTGGTTTTAATGCTCGTTTTGATGTTGCCAAAACTCGACTCACGCCAGATGACGGAGCTGCTCGACAGCGAGCAACGTCAGGGCGTGATGATCGAGCAGCACGTGGAAGCGGAGCTGGCAAACGATCCGCCGAACGATTTAATGTGGTGGCGCAGGCTGTTTCGCGCTATCGACAAGTGGGCGCCGCCAGGACAACGTCTTTTGCTGGTTACCAGCGAAGGCCGCGTGATTGGCGCCGATCGCAATGAAATGCAGATCATCCGCAACTTTATTGGCCAGGCGGATAACGCCGATCACCCACAGAAAAAGAAATATGGTCGGGTAGAGATGGTCGGCCCTTTCTCGGTACGGGATGGGGAAGATAACTACCAGCTCTACCTGATTCGCCCTGCGAGCAGTTCCCAGTCCGACTTCATCAACCTGCTGTTTGACCGTCCGCTTCTGCTGCTGATCGTCACGATGCTGGTCAGTTCCCCGCTGCTGTTATGGCTGGCGTGGAGCCTGGCGAAACCGGCGCGTAAGCTGAAAAACGCGGCGGACGAAGTGGCACAAGGCAATCTCAGACAGCATCCGGAGCTGGAATCCGGGCCGCAGGAGTTCCTGGCCGCCGGCACCAGTTTTAACCAGATGGTCAGCGCGCTTGATCGGATGATGACGGCCCAGCAACGCCTGCTGTCGGACATCTCGCACGAACTGCGCACCCCGCTCACGCGCTTACAGCTGGGCACCGCCCTGCTGCGTCGCCGCAGCGGGGAGAGCAAAGAGCTGGAGCGTATTGAAACGGAAGCGCACCGTCTGGACAGCATGATTAACGATCTGCTGGTGATGTCGCGCAACCAGCAGAAAAACGCGCTGGTGAGCGAAACGGTGAAAGCCAATCACCTGTGGCACGAGGTGCTGGACAACGCGGCGTTCGAAGCGGAGCAGATGGGTAAATCGTTCACCGTCAACTTCCCGCCGGGCCCGTGGCCGCTGTACGGTAACCCCAACGCGCTGGAAAGCGCGCTGGAGAATATCGTGCGTAACGCCCTGCGCTACTCGCACACGAAGATTGAAGTGGCGTTCTCGGTGGATAAAGACGGGATCACCGTCATTGTCGATGACGATGGTCCAGGCGTCAGCCCGGAAGATCGCGAGCAGATTTTCCGTCCGTTCTACCGCACCGACGAAGCGCGAGACCGTGAGTCCGGCGGCACGGGGCTGGGGCTGGCGATTGTAGAAACCGCCATGCAGCAGCACCGCGGCTGGGTGAAAGCCGACGACAGCCCGCTGGGCGGGCTGCGGTTAACGCTGTGGCTACCGCTGTATAAGCGTTCGTAACGGTATGTGCCGGGTGGCGGCTTCGCCTTACCCGGCCTACTTTCTACGGAACCTATTTCCCCCACAATCTCCGCGAACTACTCTCGATCTTCCCGCTTATACGCCGCTTTTGCATCGTTCTCGTCCAACTGGTAGACAACCCCGCCGCCGACAGCAGGCGATGATACTGTTCATCGTCAAACGGCATATGCCAGGCAATCGCGCAGGCGTCGTAAACGGACACGTCGCTCAAACGCGACGCGAGCTCAAGCGGCGCATCCGCAGATACTTGTCCTGCAAGCACCACGCGGTACAGCCAGCCGGTTTTACCCGCGTTTTGCAGCTGGGCCGACATATCCTGAATACCGAAATGGTAGTTGAGCTTAAAGCACGGCGAGCGCGGCTGGGTGATCTGAATCAGGGCATCGCCCCAGCGGTAAATATCGCCAATAAAGACGTTCTTTTCCGTCAGCCCTTCCGTTGAAAGATTTTCGCCAAACGCGGGCGCGACGAAGAGGTCCGCCTGCTCAGGAAATTCGGTTTTCCAGTGCTGATAGTGCTCGCGCGGATAGTGGCACAGCGCGCGATCGGGCCCGCCGTGGATTTTCTTTTCGGCCTGCTGGTCGCCCACAAGCCCGAGCTCGGTCAGCGACAGCTCACCGTCAACCTGCACTTTGGCGATGGCGCTCGGGCGGCTGCCGTCGTACTCCCTTACCTTGCCTGTAAACACGTTCACCGGGTAATGCATCGCTGCCTCCATTACGCAGATACAAAAAAAGCGAGTCATCAGACTCGCTTCTCACAGGCGTCAATGCAACCTTATTTTTTAGCGGCGAAACGCGCTGCTGCTTCGTCCCAGTTCACGACATCCCAGAACGCTTTGATGTAGTCAGGGCGACGGTTCTGGAACTTCAGGTAGTAAGCGTGTTCCCACACGTCCAGACCCAGGATTGGGAAACCGGATGCGCCAGAGATCGCTTCACCCATCAGCGGGGAGTCCTGGTTAGCAGTAGAAACCACTGCCAGCTTGTCGCCTTTCAGAACCAGCCACGCCCAGCCAGAGCCGAAGCGGGTTGCAGCGGCTTTTTCGAATTCCGCTTTGAAGTTGTCTACGGAACCGAAGTCGCGCTCGATAGCCGCTTTCAGGTCGCCCTGCAGGGTGGTGCCGGTTTTCAGGCCTTTCCAGAACAGGCTGTGGTTAGCGTGACCGCCCGCGTTGTTACGCAGTACGGTTTTCTTGTCTGCTGGCAGCTGGTCCAGCTTGGTGATCAGCTCTTCAACAGGCAGATTAGCGAACTCTGGCAGGCTTTCCAGCGCAGCATTCGCGTTGTTCACGTAGGTCTGGTGGTGTTTAGTGTGATGGATTTCCATCGTCTGCTTGTCGAAATGCGGTTCCAGTGCGTCGTAGGCATACGGCAGGGATGGCAGTGTATAACTCATAATCCTCTCCATTATTGTCGGGCGGCACAGCTGTTAATGCCGCGTAAGCAGTTGGTTCATTATAGTTAATTAAATGATATTGAAAATGATTATCAATGCCGTAGTTTTTATAAGGTTATTCGGTTTTTGAGAAATAAAAGAATTGTGAGTCTGCTCACGCGCTTAACGTGCTGATTGCCATTCAAAACAAAAGTGCGGCAACCTTCTGAAGGTTCCTGAACAGCCTAATTTTTACACTCATCAAGTCGGGGGGAAGCCTCCGGCTATAAAAACGATGAGGACGTAAAAATGAATCATGCGATTACGATGGGTATCTTCTGGCATTTAATAGGCGCAGCCAGTGCAGCCTGTTTCTATGCCCCATTCAAAAAGGTGAAAGGCTGGTCGTGGGAAACCATGTGGTCCGTTGGCGGTACCGTGTCCTGGCTGATTTTGCCGTGGACAATCAGCGCCATGCTGCTGCCCGATTTCTGGGGCTACTTCTCCTCCTTCAACGCCTCCACCCTGCTGCCGGTATTCCTGTTCGGCGCGATGTGGGGCATCGGCAACATCAACTACGGCCTGACCATGCGCTACCTCGGGATGTCGATGGGTATCGGCATCGCGATTGGCATTACGCTGATAGTGGGCACGCTGATGACGCCAATCCTTAACGGCCATTTCGACGTATTGATCAACACCCAGGGCGGGCGAATGACGCTGCTGGGCGTGCTGGTGGCGGTGATCGGCGTGGGGATCGTCACCCGCGCAGGCCAGCTAAAAGAACGCAAGATGGGCATCAGGGCCAAAGAGTTCAACCTGAAGAAAGGTCTCCTGCTGGCGGTGATGTGCGGGGTCTTCTCGGCGGGCATGTCGTTCGCCCTGAACGCCGCCAAACCGATGCACGACGCCGCTGCGGCGCTGGGCGTTGACCCGCTGTATGTTGCCCTGCCAAGCTATGTGGTGATCATGGGCGGCGGCGCGCTGGTAAACCTCGGTTTCTGCTTCATTCGTCTGGCAAAAGTGAAGAACCTGTCGGTAAAAGCCGACTTCTCGCTGGCAAAACCGCTGATCCTTACCAACGTTCTGCTCTCCGCGCTCGGCGGCCTGATGTGGTATCTGCAGTTCTTCTTCTACGCCTGGGGCCACGCCAGCATTCCGCCGCAGTACGACTACATAAGCTGGATGCTGCACATGAGCTTCTACGTGCTGTGCGGCGGTCTGGTTGGGCTGGTGCTGAAGGAGTGGAACAACGCCGGACGTCGTCCGGTTGGCGTACTGAGCCTGGGCTGCGTGGTGATTATCATTGCGGCCAATATCGTCGGCCTCGGCATGGCGAACTGATTACGCTGCTTTTCGACTGCGATGACGCCACTGAACCGGCGTCATCCCCACCTCACGGTTAAACACCACCGAAAAGTAGTTACTGTCCTCAAAGCCGCAGCGCATCGCCACTTCACTGACCATCAGCTCCGTATGCTGTAACAGATACTGGGCGTGGCAGATGCGCAGCTGGCGCAGGTAATGGTTTATCGTCATCCCCGTCTGGGTGCGGAACTGCTGGCGCAGCGCGCGCTCGCTGCACTGCTCCTGCTCGCAGAATTTTTCCAGTACGAAACTCTTGTTCAGACTGCCCGCAAGCCGGGCGATCAGCTTATCCAGCAGCGCTTCCTGCGTGGTGGCGGAGGGATTATCCGTGGCGTAACGATGACGCTTCAGGGTCATCACCAGCTGAGCGAATAGCAGCTCCGACATCTGGTTTGCCACCGGGTCGCTCTTCTGGCTCTCCTGCTCCAGCTGGGAAATCGTCTGTCGCACCTGAGCCATGCCGCTGCTGCTTAAGCGCCAGTGTGGTTCGCCTCCGGCATTCAGAATGCCCGGAATGTTGCTCGCCCAGTCGACATTCAGTTTAAGCCTGTCAGGGCAGTAGATGACGTTCTGCAACACCAGATCGTTAACCGAGGCGTAGGCGTGTTTGTCTTCGGCGCGAATGTAAAACAGATCCCCGCGCGTGATGCGGTAGGGCCGGTCGTTGAGAACGTGAAGGCCGTTGCCGCGCCACACCAGCACCAGCTCGCAGAACTCATGGGTGTGCTCGGCAAAGACATTTTGCGGGTAACGGTCGGCCACCGCGACGGCCTGACTCGCGGAGGCAAAAAAATCATCTTTGCGAAGAATTAACTGAGCGGCCACACCACAACCTCTACGGCGAATAACCGGGCATTATTAGCTTTTTTGCGGCCTGAAAACGGTGACTGCCCTCGCGTTACTGAAGCAACGCGTCTTTCCCCTGACGAATATCGCGCGGCGACCAGCTAAATTCCCGGCGAAAAAGCGTCGAAAAGTGGTTACTGTCGCCGAAACCGCAGCGATAAGCAATTTCCGTAACGCTTTCGTCGGTATGCCGTAAAAGATGACGCGCTTTAATCAGGCGCAGACGATTAAGGTAACGCTGCGGCGTGAGCCCGGTATGCTGCTTGAGCTGACGATGCAGCGTGCGCAGCGAGAGCGAAAAGTCGTCCGCCAGCGTTTCCCAGCAGACGTCTTCAGCGAAATGATCTTCCAGCCAGGCCATAAGCTGGTTCAGCCGTGCGTCGTTATTTTCCATCCCTTCCACCAGGCTGCTGCGGCGCAGCAGCACCAGCAGCTGCATAAACAGCAGCTCGCGGGTGGCAATCGCGTGCGTCTCCTCTCCGTCCTCGCTCTGCTCCATCTGGCTCACCAGCTGACGCACCTGCTGTAACGTGGATTGATTCACCCGCCAGTGCGACGGGTAGTGGCCGTCCTTCTCCTGCGGCAACAGCTGATTCAGTCCGGAGAGAAACTGGAACGCGTCCGGGGAACGATAGAGCACGTTGGTCAGACACAGGTTGTCGGTATGTTCATACAGGTGTCTGTCGTGGTCGCGCACGAAGCACACCGTACCGCCGCTGATGGTATACGGCTGACCGTTGAATACGTGGATGCCCGTTCCGTGCTCAACAATCACAATCTCATGAAAATCATGATGATGCTCCGGGAACGCAGCCTGAGGAAGCCGTGGCTCAATCGCGACGGGAGAAGCCCCCGAAGGAAAAAAATCGACGCTGTGCAGTACGGTCATAACGGCCCCCACCAATGAGAAAAGTTCTCAAAATAGTAATTAAGGCCCTCCACGCTCACCTTAAATTTTTGACAGTAAACCACGCAAAAGCTGCCGGTTTTTCAAGAAACAGGCGGAAAGATCGGGAAATGCGGTCAGCGTCACACTGCCAGCAAACCCCGCCATTACTGGAAACTGTGAACTCCCTCACGTTCACCTTTGCTTTCTTGCCAGCGCGAGATTTGGGCTGTCAGTAGCGAGAAGGTGGCTATTTCTTCCCTTTCTTACACTCATCGCTAATGACTTAAGAAAGGACCCGACCATGACTTTTCGCCATTGTGTGGCTGTCGATTTAGGCGCATCCAGCGGCCGTGTAATGCTCGCCACCTGGGACTGTGACCAGCACACCCTTACGCTTCGCGAAATGCACCGTTTCGCCAATTGTCTGCAAAAACAGGTCGGTTTTGTGACCTGGGATATTGATGCGCTGGAGGCGGAGATCCGCACCGGACTTCACAACGTCTGCGAAAACGGTATCCGCATCGACAGTATCGGCATTGATACCTGGGGCGTGGATTACGTGCTGCTGGACAGCCACGGCGAATGCGTCGGCCTGCCTGTTTCCTACCGCGACAGCCGCACCGATGGGCTGATGGCGCACGCCATCGCGCAGCTTGGCAAAGAGAACATCTATGGTCGCAGCGGCATTCAGTTTCTGCCGTTTAACACGCTGTACCAGCTGCGCGCGCTGGTGGAGCAACAGCCAGAACTGGTTGAAAAGGTGGCGCATGCGCTGCTGATCCCGGACTACTTAAGCTATCGTCTGACCGGCAACATGAACTGGGAATACACCAACGCCACCACCACGCAGCTGGTCAATATCAACACCGATAACTGGGATGAACACCTGCTGGCATGGACGGGCGCCTCGCCGTCCTGGTTCGGCGCGCCAACCCATCCAGGCAATGTCATCGGCCAGTGGATTTGCCCGCAGGGGAATGAAATTCCCGTTGTCGCCGTCGCCAGTCACGACACCGCAAGCGCGGTCATTGCCTCGCCGCTCGCCAGCAAAGACGCGGCCTATCTCTCCTCCGGCACCTGGTCGCTGATGGGTTTTGAGAGCAAAACGCCTTACACCAGCGACGCCGCGCTGGCCGCCAATATCACCAACGAAGGCGGTGCCGAAGGACGCTACCGCGTGCTGAAGAACATCATGGGCCTGTGGCTGCTCCAGCGGGTGCTGAAAGAGCAGAACGTCACCGACCTGCCCGCGCTTATCGCGGAAACCGAAAAGCTGAAGGCCTGCACCTTTCTGATTAACCCGAACGACGACCGCTTTATTAACCCGGTGCACATGAGCGCTGAGATCCAGGCCGCCTGTTTTGACGCGGGGCAGCCGGTACCTTCCCGCCCCGCCGAGCTGGCGCGCTGTATTTTTGACAGCCTCGCCCTGCTCTATGCCGACATCCTGAGCGAACTGGCTGACCTTCGCGGTAAACCGTTCAGCCAGCTGCACATCGTGGGCGGCGGCTGCCAGAACCAGCTGCTGAACCAGCTCTGCGCCGATGCCTGCGGCATTACCGTGGTGGCAGGTCCCGTAGAGGCTTCCACGCTCGGCAACATCGGCATTCAGTTGATGACGCTGGACGAACTATCAAACGTCGACGATTTCCGTTCGGTGGTGACGGCGAATAACAGCCTGACCACCTTCACCCCCAATCCCTGCCATGACATTGCCCGCTACCGGGCGCAGTTTCAGCAAAAACGACTGACTAAGGAGCTTTGCGCATGACCACTCAACTTGAACAAGCCTGGGACCTGGCTAAACAGCGTTTCGCCGCCGTCGGCGTGGATGTCGAAGAGGCGCTGCGCCAGCTCGACCGTCTGCCCGTCTCCATGCACTGCTGGCAGGGTGATGACGTCGCCGGTTTCGAGAATCCGGGCGGTTCCCTGACGGGTGGCATTCAGGCAACGGGTAACTACCCGGGCAAAGCGCGCAACGCCACCGAACTGCGTGCGGATCTGGAACTGGCGCTGAGCCTGATCCCCGGGCCAAAACGCCTGAACCTGCACGCGATTTATCTCGAATCCGACGCGCCGGTCGCGCGTAACGAAATCAAACCGGAACACTTTAAGAACTGGGTGGAGTGGGCAAAGGCCAACCGGCTGGGACTGGATTTTAACCCGTCCTGCTTCTCGCACCCGCTGAGCGCGGACGGGTTTACTCTTGCACACGCCAACGACGAAATCCGGCAGTTCTGGATCGACCACGTGAAGGCCAGCCGACGCGTCTCGGCGTATTTCGGCGAGCAGCTCGGCACGCCGTCGGTGATGAATATCTGGATCCCGGACGGCATGAAGGACATCACCGTTGACCGTCTGGCGCCACGCCAGCGCCTGCTGGCCGCGCTGGATGAAGCCATCAGCGAGAAGCTGGATCCGGCGCACCATATCGACGCGGTGGAGAGCAAGCTATTCGGCATTGGCGCAGAGAGCTACACCGTGGGCTCAAACGAGTTCTACATGGGTTACGCCACCAGCCGCCAGACCGCGCTGTGCCTGGATGCTGGCCACTTCCATCCAACGGAAGTCATCTCCGACAAAATTTCCGCCGCCATGCTCTACGTGCCGCGCCTGCTGCTGCACGTCAGCCGTCCGGTGCGCTGGGACAGCGACCACGTGGTCCTGCTGGACGACGAAACCCAGGCGATTGCCAGCGAGATCGTCCGTCACGATCTGTTTGACCGCGTGCACATCGGCCTCGACTTCTTTGACGCCTCCATCAACCGCATCGCGGCGTGGGTAATCGGCACCCGCAACATGAAGAAAGCGCTGCTGCGCGCCCTGCTGGAGCCAACCTCCGCGCTGAAACAGCTGGAAGAGAGCGGCGATTACACCGCGCGCCTGGCGCTGCTGGAGGAGCAGAAATCCCTGCCGTGGCAGGCGGTATGGGAGATGTACTGCCAGCGTCACGATGCGCCTGCGGGCAGCCAGTGGCTGGACAACGTGCGGGCGTATGAGAAGGACGTTCTCGCCGCTCGTCAGTAAAAAAATCGCCCGGCGGCGCGTTGCTGGCCGGGTAAGCGTAGCGCCACCCGGCATTTTCAAAGGAAACACAGTATGCAGACCATCACCACCTCCTGGTTCGTCCAGGGCATGATCAAAGCCACCTCCGACGCCTGGCTGAAGGGCTGGGACGAGCGCAACGGCGGCAACCTCACGCTGCGCCTGGACGATGCGGACATCGAGCCGTACGCCGCCGATTTTCACCAGAAGCCACGCTATATTGCCCTGAGTCAGCCGATGCCGCTGCTCGCCAACACGCCGTTTATCGTTACCGGTTCCGGGAAGTTCTTCCGTAACGTTCAGCTGGACCCGGAAGCCAATCTCGGCGTCGTGAGGGTAGACAGCGACGGCGCGGGCTACCACATTCTGTGGGGGCTAACGGACGACGCGGTGCCGACCTCTGAACTGCCGGCGCACTTCCTCTCCCACTGCGAGCGCATCAAGGCGACTGACGGCAAAGACCGCGTGATCATGCACTGCCACGCCACTAACCTGATCGCCCTGACCTACGTGCTGGAAAATAATTCTGATTTCTTTACCCGCAAGCTGTGGGAAGGCAGTACCGAATGCCTGGTGGTCTTCCCGGACGGCGTCGGCATTCTGCCGTGGATGGTGCCGGGTACCGACGAAATCGGTCAGGCGACCGCGACGGATATGCAAAAGCACGCCCTGGTGCTGTGGCCGTTCCACGGCGTCTTCGGCAGCGGTCCGACGCTGGATGAAACCTTCGGCCTGATCGACACCGCCGAGAAATCCGCAGAAGTGCTGGTGAAAGTCTATTCCATGAGCGGCATGAAGCAGACCATCACCCGGGAAGAGCTGATCGCCCTGGGCAAACGTTTTGGCGTTACCCCGATGCAATCGGCCCTGGATTTATACGCGTAACGCCACAGGCGATAGTTAAGGAGAATTATCATGAGCTTTATGTTGGCACTTCCCAAAATTAGCCTGCATGGCGCGGGTGCAATCGGCGATATGGTCACCCTGGTGGCGACCAAGCAGTGGGGCAAAGCGCTGGTTGTCACCGACGGCCAACTGGTGAAACTGGGCCTGCTCGACAGCCTGTTTACCGCGCTGGACGCCCATCAAATGTCATATCACCTGTTCGATGAGGTGTTTCCGAACCCGACGGAAGCGCTGGTGCAAAAAGGATTTGCGGCTTACCGGGACGCGGAGTGTGATTACATCATCGCCTTTGGCGGCGGCAGCCCGATTGATACCGCCAAGGCGATTAAAATCCTCACCGCTAATCCAGGCCCGTCTACCGATTACTCCGGCGTCGGCAAGGTGAAAAACGCAGGCGTGCCGCTGGTGGCGATCAACACTACCGCAGGCACCGCGGCAGAGATGACCAGCAACGCGGTGATCATCGACTCCGCGCGTCAGGTGAAAGAGGTGATTATCGACCCGAACATCATCCCGGATATTGCCGTGGACGATGCCAGCGTGATGCTTGATATTCCGGCCTCCGTGACCGCCGCAACCGGCATGGACGCATTAACCCACGCCATTGAAGCCTACGTGTCCGTTGGCGCGCACCCGCTGACCGATGCCAACGCGCTGGAAGCGATTCGCCTGATTAACCTCTGGCTGCCGAAAGCGGTCGACGACGGTCATAACCTGGAAGCGCGCGAGCAGATGGCGTTTGGTCAGTACCTGGCGGGTATGGCGTTTAACAGCGCCGGGCTGGGGCTGGTACATGCTCTGGCGCACCAGCCGGGCGCAACGCACAACCTGCCGCATGGCGTGTGCAACGCCATCCTGCTGCCGATCATCGAAAACTTTAACCGCCCGAACGCGGTCGCGCGTTTTGCCCGCGTGGCGCAGGCAATGGGCGTCGATACCCGCGGGATGAGCGATGAAGCCGCAAGCATGTCCGCCATTCAGGCGATTCGCGACCTGAGCGCCCGCGTCGGCATTCCGTCCGGCTTCAGCCAGCTCGGCGTCACCAAAGCCGATATCGAAGGCTGGCTGGATAAAGCCCTCGCCGATCCGTGTGCGCCGTGTAACCCACGCACCGCCAGCCGCGACGAGGTCCGCGAGCTGTACCTGGAGGCATTATGATCCGCAAAGCGTTTGTGATGCAGATAAACCCGGACGCGCACGAGGAGTATGCGCGTCGCCACAATCCGATTTGGCCCGAGCTTGCAGCGGTGTTGAAAGACCACGGCGCACACCACTACGCCATTTATCTCGACAGAGAACGCAACCTGCTGTTTGCGACGGTGGAGATTGAGTCGGAGGAGCGCTGGAACGCGGTGGCGAATACCGACTTGTGCCAGCGCTGGTGGAAATATATGGCTGACGTCATGCCGTCGAACCCGGATAACAGCCCGGTGAGCGCCGGGCTGAAAGAGGTGTTTTACCTGGAGTGATGCGTTAACGCTGCCGCCCCTGTGGTGGCAGCAATCTCCCGCCTGCTGCTCAGCGTAAACGCCGACACCACCGTAATCGCCAGCACGAAACAGCCCAGCATCAGATACGTCTCCTGAAAGCCGATCCGGTCATACATATTTCCGGCAAAGGCGGAGAGGAAAATCGCTGCCGACTGTTTGGCAAACTGGAAGCCAATCAGGTAGATGGTGGCCGACAGGCGCGTATCAAACACTCCGGTAATGTATTTGAATGCCCCCACCAGCAGGAACGGGACTTCCAGGGCATGCAGCATCTTGAGGGCGATGACCTCCACGGCAGTGGTGGCAAACGACGAGCCGATAATGCGCGTCGCCATAATCACCCCGGCGATCAGCAGCGTGTTCTTCGCGCCGATGCGGTTAATGATCCACGGCGAGCAGAACATGATGATGGCGTTACAAATCTCCCCCGCCGTGGTGGCAAAACCAAAGGCGCGGGTCCCTTCCTGCGGCGTGGCGAAGAAGGTTTTAAAGAAGGTGGCAAACTGCTGGTCGAAAACGTCATACACGCAGGCCACGCCAATCACGTACAGGATGAACATCCACATTCTGCGCTGGCGGAACAGGTTGAACACGGTTTTAGCGGTGATCTGCGGCTGGTTCGCACCCAGGGCGTTCATCACCTGCGCCGTCTGGTTGGGCTTCGGTTTCGCGACCACCAACAGCAGCATCAGCAAAAGCGCCGCCGCCGATCCCATCCAGAAAACATACGACGGATCGATGCCGAACAGGATGCCGCCCGTTGAGGCGCACAGCCCCCAGCCAAGGCAGCCAAACATGCGCGCCTTGCCGTACTCAAAGAAGCTGTTGCGACTCACGCGTTCAATGTAGGCCTCAATCGCCCCGGATCCGGCTGAAAAAACAAAGCCGATATACAGCCCGCCGCTCAGCGCGCCCAGCCAGATATTGGCTTTCAGCAGCGGCGCGAAGACGTACAGGAAGAACGGTGCGAACAGAAACAGCAGCACCGAGATTATCCACAGCAGGTGTTTTTTCAGCCCCAGCTTGTCCGAAATGACGCCCAGCACCGGCTGGAAGGCAATGGCCGACAGCGAGATGCAGGAGAAGACAATCCCGGTATGGGTTTTGTTCAGACCGATGATGTCCGACAGCCAGATTGGCAGGAACGGAAAGCAGGTGGCCATGATGAAGAAGTAGAGAAAGAAGAACAGCCCGAAGATCCAGAAATTGGGGTTGTCTTTGTGGGTACAGGTTGTTGTGTTCATTATTTTTATCCTCAACGGAGGGCCGGTTGCCCGGCCCGTCACCTTTACACGCGTTCCACGCCAATCAGAATGGCGGTTTCCGGATCCAGAATCGGCAGCGCAATACCCGCCCGCATCAGCCATTCGCCGCTTGCCGTTTGCGGGGCTTCCATCCACGCTGGCAGCTTGCGCATGGTGTGCCCGCCCTCGCCCGTGATCTGAATGTTCGGGTGATCCAGCAGCGTGATGCGGTACTGCGCGCTGGCGTCTAACCCCGGCATGCGCAGCGGCATCATCAGGGTGTAATCCGGCATCGCGAGCTGGCTGACCAAAAACAGCCCCTGCGTTTTGTCTTCGCTCACTATACCCTGCGCCAGCGTGGTGGCATCCGGCATGTCCACGCGCCAATGGGTACCGTGATGAATCACCTCACGCCACCGCTTATACAGCGCGGCATAATGGCGATAGCCCTCACGCTCCTGCGCATCGACGGTGAGCGGATCCAGCTCCAGCCCCATATGCCCAAACAGCGCAGTAAGCCCACGGAAAGCGATGCTGTGCTGGCGGAAGGTGGCGTGACATTTATGATGACCGATATGCGCCCCCATCACCTCCGGCGGGAAGAAATAGCTCATGCCGCGCTGGATCGTGTTGCGCTCCAGCGCGTCGTTGTTGTCGGACGCCCAGAAGCGATGGCTGCGGGTCAGCACTTCATAATCGATTCGCCCCCCGCCGGAGGAGCAGGATTCAAATTCAATGTGCGGAAAACGCTCGCCCAGCACGTCCAGCAGGCGGTAAAACTGGCGGGTCTGCGCGTCGGCGGCGGCTTTACCGTTGTGCCCGGGCTGCACCAGCTCGCGGTTCATGTCCCATTTCACGTAGTCAACCGCATGCTCACCCAGCAGCCAGCTCATGCGCTCCACGAGATAATCAAAGGCCTCTGGGATGTTGAGATTAAGCACCAGCTGGTGCCGTCCGGTCGCCTGCGCGTAGCCCGGCAGCGCCAGCACCCAGTCAGGATGCGCGCGATACAGATCGGAATCCGGGTTAATCATCTCCGGCTCGATCCAGATGCCAAACTCCATGCCGAGCCGTTTAACGTGACTGATTACCGGCGTCAGGCCGTTCGGGTATTTTTTCTCATCCAGGTACCAGTCGCCCAGCGCGGCATGGTCGTCGTTGCGGCCTTTGAACCAGCCGTCGTCAATGATAAAGCGCTCCACGCCCAGCGCGGCGGCCTCATCGGCCATACGCATGATGTACTCCGGATCGTGGCTGAAGTAGATCCCCTCCCAGGTATTGAGGTGTACCGGGCGCGGTTTGTTTTCCGGGAAGCGGATGATGCTGTCGCGCAGGTAGCGGTGGAACTGCTGGCTCATGCCGTTCAGCCCGTGCGGGGAGTAGCTGGCATACAGGCGCGGCGTCCAGAGCGTTTCGCCCTCTTCAATCGCCATTTCACCCGGCAGGTAAAGCGCTTCGGCCTGTATATAACGGCGACCATCGGTTTTCGCTTCGGCGCGCAGGCGGTGGTTGCCGCTCCAGCCCAGATGCACGCCCCAGACATCGCCCTGCATTTCGCTGAACGATGGCGTACCGGCGATCAGCGCCGGGAAATGTTCGTGGGACGTTTTACCCCGACGGTTTTCAATGACAAAGCTGTCGTGTTCAAGCGTGACGCGGTGCGGCTGAAATTCCCTGATCCAGCGTCCGTGAAAGGCCATAACCTCCTGCGCGCGCTCGGCCACCGGCAGCGTGACGGCGAATCGGTCCACCTGCCACGCCAGCGCTTTCAGGTTGGTTAACCCATGGCGCACCACCAGCACGCCGCTGGCCTCCAGCGTCAGCTCGCTGGTCAGACGCAGTCCCGCGCATTCATCTTCGGCGGTTATCGTCAGGGTGTTTACGTCCTGCTGCACCTGCGTGGTTTTAAACACCGGGGAACCGTCCAGCCCCTGGCGATGCCCCTCAATACCGGGCGAGCCAAACAGCCCGTGCCCCAGCTCGGCCATCAGCGTTACCGGGGAGTCCACATCCAGCCTGCCGTTTGCCACTGGCCGCGCCAGCGTAGCGACATTCTGCGGCGAAAAGTGCTGAAGGTGCGGCCCCCAGTAGAGAATTTCGGCGAACGGTTGGGTTTTTATCACCACGTCAACCGTGGTGCTTTCGAGTCGTAAAATGGCATCTTGCATCAGACATCTCCTGTCGTCGGGATGTCTTGAGTGTTGATCCGAAACGTTTCGGATACAAACCAAAACGTTTCGGATCTGTGATCGGGTTTGGAAATTTACGCGGTTTAGGCCGTCTGGCCCGGGAAGAATTCCGGCTGCCAGAGCACCTGGAGCCGTTCGACGTCGTCGCCGTTAATCAGCTGGCGCACCATATCGGCAATCTGTTTCCCGACGCCCTGACGAGTGGACTGGATCACTGCCGCCACGTCAGCATCAACGATGCTGTCCTGCGGAAGTCCGTCATAAACCACCAGCGCAACGGCGTTCTCGCCTGTCAGGCGGCCCAGTTCCGCCAGCGCCATCGCCGCGCCGTCGCCGTGGGTGTTGCAGTCGGTAATGATGGCCGTGGGGGGCTGCGGCAGGGAGAGAAGTTCTTTCGTGGTGGCATACCCCACGCGGCGCGAAGGGGGCATAGCGCGCAGCCATTCGCTGGAGAGCCCGGCTTCCCGCAGCGCGTCCAGGTAGCCCTGTCGCCGCTGGGTGATGAATGCCTGATTATTGCTTTCGCCCAGCAGGGCGATGCGCTGATGGCCTTTCTCAATAAGCCAGCGGGTGGCCTGGTACGTGCCAGCATAGTTGTCGAAGTCGAACCATGCGTACGGCTGCGGCAGCTGACTGCGGCCAAGCGCCAGAAAAGGGAATCCGACGGCCTGCAGCTGTTCAAGTCGCGGATCGTGATCGAGCGTGTGGGCCACAATCAGCGCATCCACGCGGCGGCTTTGCACCATGCGCATATAGCTGTGCTTATCCGCCAGATCATCGTCGGCGATGAGCAGCAGGTCGATCTCATGTCGCGCCAGTTCGTGGCTAATTTCGCCGACCATGTCCATAAAAACGCTGTTATTGAGCGGAACAGGATGCACGGGAAAAACGAGGCCGACGGCATCAATTTTGCCCATCTTCAGGCGGCGCGCAAACGTATTAGGTCGGTAACCACGGCGCTGGGCCTCCGCCTCCACGCGGGCGCGCGTCTCAGCAGAAACATCGTCATACCCGTTGAGGGCGCGGCTGACGGTAGTGACGGACAGCCCCAGTTCTTTAGCAATGGCTTTGAGCGACATGATTTTCCGTATCTTCGTTAATTTTGTTCCGCCACCAGAAGGGCGTGGGTGTCTGGCTCCAGCGCCTTAAAGATATGCGGCTGATCGGCAGGGTAGCAAATGTAATCGCCCGGGCCGAGTTCTTCCGCCGCATCGATCAGGCCGACCATCGCCCGCCCCTGGGTCACGATAATATGCTCAACCGACCCCGGAGGATGCGGCTGGGAAATACGGTCTGCGCCCGGCTGCGTCAGCAGCAGATAGATATCACGACGCGCCCCCGGCGGACACGCCGCCAGCAAAATCGCCTCGTAATTGGCCTGCCCGGCAACCACCTTGGTGCCCTCGCCGCGGCGGATCACCTGCGTGATGGGCTGCTGCGGCTCCAGTAACCGGGCAAACGGGATATCCAGCGCCACGCAAAGCGACCAGAGCGTTTCCAGGCTAGGATTGCCGTTGCCAGACTCCAGCTGAGAAAGCGTAGATTTGGCGATCCCGGCACGGCGGGCAATTTCCGCCAGTGACAGCCCGGTTCGCAGGCGTTCCCGCACCAGGCTTTTGGCGATCACGCTGATTGGCTGCGTCATAAAAACGGCCTCTTTCTCTCTATAACGAACGATTCGTTCATCTTGTAAAACGATTTTGATGCGTTCATTATAATGGAAATACGTTCGATATGGCTAAAATGATATGAAGAATCCCCTCTCTTGCCTGAAAGGCGACACGATAAAAGCGATAATTTTGGTTTGCCTCGCGGTAGGCGTGGTCGGCATGTCTTACGGCTCCCTGGCGATGGCCTACGGTTTTCCGCTGTGGGTGCCGTTTGTGCTTTCCCTCACGGTGCTGGCGGGCGCATCCGAGTTTATGTTTATCGGCATTGTGGCAAGCGGAGGTAACCCGCTGGCGGCAGCGGCCGCCGGTTTGCTGGTCAACGCGCGCCATGTGCCGTTTGGCGTGACGGTGCGTGAAATGGTGGGCAAACGGGGTTTGAGCTATCTCGGCTGTCACATCATGAACGATGAAAGCGTGGTGTTTGGCCTGTCGCAAAAAACGCCCGAGCAGCGTAAAGCGGCCTACTGGCTGTGCGGTTTAGGCGTGGCGATTATCTGGCCGGTGGGGGCGCTGTTGGGTGCCATGGTCGGTAAACTGCTGCCGGACCCGGAGACCATCGGGCTGGACGCGGTGTTTCCGGCGATCCTGCTGGCGTTAGTGGTACCCGCGTTTAAAAACCGTACCACGCTGATCCGCGCCTGCAGCGGTGCCGCGCTATCACTGGCTGCCGTGCCGTTTGCCCCGGTGGGTTTACCGGTTCTGCTCTCGTTACTCGGTCTCGCTGCGAGGAAAAAATAATGGGAAACATGACGTTTTTTATTCTCGGCATCGCCATTCTTTCTGCCGGAACCTACCTGATGCGTCTCGGCGGGGCAAAGCTGGGCAACCGGCTGGCTCTCTCTGAACGATCGCAGGCGCTGCTTTCCGATGCGGCTACCGTTTTGCTGTTCTCCGTCGCGCTGGCGACCACGTTTTATGAAGGGGAACATTTTGCGGGCATGGCGCGCGTGCTGGGTGTGGGGTTCGCGGTGTTCCTGGCATGGCGAAAAATGCCGTTAATTGTGGTGATCGTCGCGGCGGCGGTGGTGACGGCGCTGCTGCGTCTGGCGGGTATAAACTAAAAAAGCGCCCCAGGGGCGCTCTTTCGACGGTATAGAGAAATTATTTGTTCAGTTCAGCGGTCATGTGTACGCGGTTACCGGTGAACGCCTGGGTAATTTTGTAGGATGACGCGCCCGCTTCCTGAGCCTGAGCCGCGATTTTCGCTTCTGCGCTATCAATGGTGGAGGCAGAGGCGGTCACTGTCTGTGCAGCGAAAGAACCGAAAGAAGCAGCCAGAGCGATTACAGCGACAAAAGTTTTGATGCTTTTCATGATATAAACCCTTTCATTAAGTTGTTTAGGTAAGGCACCGTGCCTTGATGAGATAAATACTAGCCCTCATCCTGAACAACTAAAAGCGGAAGGATTTGCTATTATCATTCAAAATTATTGATCAACAATTAAACGTTGCGGATGGGTATAAATCGTCGCCCTGCCCGGCTTGCAGAACCCCACCAGCGTCAGATTGCAGCGCTCCGCCACCTCCACCGCCAGCGTGGTTGCCGCCGACACCGCAAACAGAATTTCCACGCCGCACATCGCGGACTTCTGCACCATCTCATAGCTGGCGCGGCTGGAAACAAGCGCCGCGCCCTGCTGCCAGAGATCGCTCTCCCCCGCACGACGGCCTAATAGCTTGTCGAGCGCGACGTGGCGGCCCACGTCCTCATGCCCTCCAGCAATATCTCCTGACGGCAATACCCACGCCGCCGCGTGCGTGCAGCCGCTCAGTTGGCCGATGGGCTGAACATCGTTGAGATTTTCCAGCGCACGGTCGAGATGCGCCAGATTGAAGGTCTGGGTAAACGGCAGTGGCGCAACGGGCTTGCCAATATCATTAAGCTGCTCAACACCACAGACACCGCACCCGGTACGCCCGGCCAGCGCGCGGCGGCGCTCTTTCAGCCCCATAAAGCGGCGGCTGGAGAGTTCGATTTGCACTTCAAGACCGTTACACGCCTGAACCACGTCCATGCCGTAGATCTCCTGCGGGTGCGCAATGATGCCTTCCGAAAGGGAAAAACCGATGGCGAACAGTTCGAGATCTTTAGGTGAGGCCATCATCACCACGTGCGAAATACCGTTGTAAACGAGGGCAACGGGCACTTCTTCAGCCAGAAAATCGGGTGTGGCATGGGTAATGTGGGGCGGTCTGCGTACCGACATTTCCACAATGCCCGCAGGCAGTGGCGATGAGCGGGTAGCACGGTTTTGTTTAGACACAGCGGTATTCCTGAACAACCACGGAAGTAGGCCTGCTATTGCAGCATAAACCGCAGGCCTTACGCATAGTATGGATCAACTTTTCGACACTCATTGTCCTACTCATTAAGAAGAGGTGCAACCCGGCCCCCGCTACACCCCTTTAACATGCAGAGCTTATAGTGTGATCAGTGTCACACTTTATAATCAACACAGTGATAATACGTTCACTTTGTATTAACGCCGTTGGAACAGGTATACCGACATTGTGGTATTCTGATGATATCCCTCGGAGAAATGAGGGATTAACGCAAATTTTCTCCTTTGCGGTCAATTCTCAACCGCGAAGTTAAAACTACATATATAAGCAATGTCGAACAAGGAGTGACCCATGCAGGTCAGCAGAAGGCAGTTCTTTAAGATCTGCGCTGGCGGTATGGCAGGCACCACGGCGGCGGCACTGGGCTTTGCGCCCGGCGTAGCGCTGGCGGAAACGCGGCAGTACAAACTGCTGCGCACCCGCGAAACCCGTAACACCTGTACGTACTGCTCCGTCGGCTGTGGGCTGTTGATGTATAGCCTCGGCGACGGTGCGAAAAACGCCAAAGCGTCTATTTTCCATATCGAAGGCGACCCGGACCATCCGGTCAACCGCGGCGCGCTGTGCCCGAAAGGGGCCGGTCTGGTGGACTTTATCCACTCCGAAAGCCGTCTGAAATTCCCGGAATATCGCGCACCTGGCTCCGATAAATGGCAGCAAATCAGCTGGGAAGAGGCGTTTGACCGCATCGCAAAACATATTAAAGAAGACCGCGATGCCAACTTTATTGAGAAGAACGCCGACGGCGTCACGGTCAACCGCTGGCTCTCCACCGGGATGCTGTGTGCTTCTGCCTCCAGCAACGAAACCGGCTATTTAACCCAGAAATTCACGCGCGCACTCGGTATGCTCGCGGTCGACAACCAGGCGCGTGTCTGACACGGACCAACGGTAGCAAGTCTTGCTCCAACATTTGGTCGCGGTGCGATGACCAACCACTGGGTCGACATCAAGAACGCCAACCTCATTGTGGTGATGGGCGGTAACGCCGCTGAAGCGCACCCTGTCGGGTTCCGCTGGGCGATGGAAGCCAAAATCCACAACGGTGCGAAACTGATTGTGATCGATCCCCGCTTTACGCGTACTGCGTCAGTGGCGGATTTCTACACCCCTATTCGTTCAGGTACTGACATCACTTTCCTGTCAGGCGTACTGCTGTACCTGATGACCAACGAAAAATATAACCGCGAGTACACCGAAGCCTATACCAACGCCAGCCTGATCGTGCGTGAGGATTACCACTTCGAAGATGGCCTGTTCAGCGGTTATGACGCGGAAAAACGCAAGTACGACAAAACCAGCTGGAACTACGAGCTGGATGAGAAAGGCTTTGCGAAGCGCGACACCACTCTTCAACACCCGCGCTGCGTATGGAACCTGCTGAAAGAGCATGTTTCCCGCTACACGCCGGACGTTGTCGAGAACATCTGCGGCACGCCGAAGGCGGACTTCCTGAAGGTCTGCGAGCTGATTGCGGAAACCAGCGCGAAGGACAAAACCGCGTCGTTCCTGTATGCACTCGGCTGGACGCAGCACTCCATCGGCGCGCAGAACATCCGTACCATGGCAATGGTGCAGCTGCTGCTCGGCAACATGGGGATGGCAGGCGGCGGCGTGAACGCCCTGCGCGGTCACTCTAACATCCAGGGTCTGACCGACCTCGGCCTGCTGTCTCAGAGCCTGACGGGTTACATGAACCTGCCGAGCGAGAAACAGACTGACCTGCAGACCTACCTGACGGCCAGCACGCCAAAACCGCTGCTCGAAGGCCAGGTGAACTACTGGGGCAACTATCCGAAGTTCTTCGTCTCGCTGATGAAAGCCTTCTACGGCGACAAAGCGACGGCGGAAAACAGCTGGGGCTTTGACTGGCTGCCGAAGTGGGACAAAGGTTACGACGTTCTCCAGTACTTCGAAATGATGCATCAGGGCCAGGTCAACGGCTATATCTGCCAGGGCTTTAACCCGGTGGCGTCGTTCCCGAACAAGAACAAGGTTGTTGAATCCCTCTCGAAGCTGAAGTTCCTGGTGACGATTGACCCGCTCAACACCGAGACCTCGACCTTCTGGCAGAACCACGGTGAGTCGAACGACGTCGATCCGTCGAAGATTCAGACCGAAGTGTTCCGCCTGCCGTCCACCTGCTTCGCGGAAGAGAACGGTTCTATCGTCAACTCCGGCCGCTGGCTGCAGTGGCACTGGAAAGGCGCGGACGCCCCGGGCATCGCCATGAACGACGGCGAGATCCTGGCCGGTATCTTCTTACGCCTGCGTAAGATGTATGCGGCAGAAGGCGGCGCGAACCCTGAGCCGGTGCTGAACATGACCTGGAACTACTCGACGCCGGAAAATCCTGCGCCGGAAGAAGTGGCTATGGAGAGCAACGGTAAGGCGCTGGCGGACGTTATCGACCCGGCCACCGGCGCGGTTCTGGCGAAGAAAGGCGACCAGCTCAGCACCTTCGCGCACCTGCGCGATGACGGTACCACCTCCAGCGGCTGCTGGATCTTTGCCGGTAGCTGGACGCCGAAAGGCAACCAGATGGCCAACCGTGACAACGCCGACCCGTCGGGCCTCGGCAATACGCTGGGCTGGGCATGGGCATGGCCGCTGAACCGCCGCATCCTCTATAACCGCGCCTCCGCTGACCCGCAGGGTAACCCGTGGGATCCGAAGCGTCAGTTGCTGAAGTGGGACGGCGCGAAATGGGGCGGCGTGGATATTCCGGACTACAGCACTGCCGCACCAGGCAGCGACGTTGGGCCGTTTATCATGCAGCCTGAAGGGATGGGCCGTCTGTTTGCTATCGATAAGATGGCAGAAGGGCCGTTCCCGGAACATTACGAGCCGTTTGAGACGCCGCTGGGCACCAACCCGCTGCACCCGAACGTGGTCTCTAACCCGGCAGCGCGTATCTTCAAGGGCGACTTTGAAGCGCTGGGTAAAAAAGACAAGTTCCCGTACGTGGGCACCACTTACCGTCTGACCGAACACTTCCACTACTGGACCAAGCACGCGCTGCTTAACGCCATCGCGCAGCCGGAACAGTTTGTGGAGATCGGCGAGAAGCTGGCGAACAAGCTTGGCATTGCCCATGGCGATACCGTGAAGGTCTCCTCTAACCGCGGCTACATCAAGGCCAAGGCGGTGGTGACCAAGCGTATTCGCACGCTGAACGTTCACGGTCAGCAGGTGGATACCATCGGCATCCCAATTCACTGGGGCTATGAGGGCGTGGCGAAGAAAGGGTTCATTGCGAACACCCTGACGCCGTTCGTCGGTGATGCGAACACGCAGACGCCGGAGTTTAAGGCCTTCCTCGTGAACGTGGAAAAGGTGTAACGGAGACGACTTATGGCTTATCAATCTCAAGACATTATCCGTCGTTCCGCGACTAACGGTTTCACGCCCGCGCCTCAGGCGCGGGACCACCAGCAGGAAGTGGCGAAGCTGATCGACGTGACCACCTGTATCGGCTGTAAAGCCTGTCAGGTGGCCTGCTCTGAGTGGAACGACATCCGTGACGAAGTGGGTCACAACGTCGGGGTGTACGACAACCCGGCAGACCTGACCGCCAAGTCCTGGACGGTAATGCGTTTCTCGGAAGTGGAGCAGAACGACAAACTGGAATGGCTTATCCGCAAAGACGGCTGTATGCACTGCGCGGATCCGGGCTGCCTGAAGGCGTGTCCGTCAGAAGGGGCTATCATTCAGTATGCCAACGGCATCGTCGACTTCCAGTCCGAGCAGTGCATTGGCTGCGGCTACTGCATCGCGGGCTGTCCGTTCGACGTGCCGCGCATGAACCCGGAAGACAACCGCGTCTACAAATGCACCCTGTGCGTTGACCGCGTTAACGTGGGCCAGGAGCCTGCATGCGTGAAGACCTGCCCAACCGGCGCTATCCACTTTGGCTCCAAAGAGGATATGAAAACGCTGGCGGCAGAGCGCGTGGGCGAGTTGAAAACCCGTGGTTACGACAACGCGGGCCTGTACGATCCGGCCGGGGTTGGCGGTACGCACGTGATGTACGTGCTGCACCACGCCGACAAGCCGAACCTGTATCACGGCCTGCCGGAGAACCCGGAAATCAGCGCCACCGTGAAGTTCTGGAAAGGCATCTGGAAACCGCTGGCCGCGGTGGGCTTTGCTGCCACCTTCGCAGCGAGCATCTTCCACTACGTCGGCGTCGGTCCGAACCGTGCGGAAGAGGAAGACGACAACCTGCATGAAGAGAAAGACGAGGTGCGCAAATGAGAAAACGTGACACCATCGTGCGCTACACCGCGCCGGAACGCATCAACCACTGGGTCACCGCCTTCTGCTTCATGCTGGCGGCGATAAGCGGGCTGGGGTTCTTCTTCCCCTCCTTCAACTGGCTGATGCAGATCCTGGGCACGCCGCAGCTGGCGCGCATCCTTCACCCGTTCGTGGGTGTGGTGATGTTTGCCTCGTTTATCATCATGTTTTTCCGCTACTGGCACCATAACCTAATCAATCGGGATGATATCTTTTGGGCGAAGAATATTCGTAAGATCGTCGTCAACGAGGAAGTAGGTGATACCGGGCGTTATAACTTCGGCCAGAAATGCGTATTCTGGGCGGCGATTATCTTCCTGGTCCTGTTGCTGGTGAGCGGCGTGATCATCTGGCGTCCGTACTTTGCGCCTGCTTTCTCAATCCCGGTGATCCGATTTGCGCTAATGCTGCATTCATTTGCCGCAGTGGCGTTAATTGTGGTTATCATGGTGCATATTTACGCCGCCCTCTGGGTGAAAGGCACCATTACCGCGATGGTGGAAGGATGGGTAACCAAAACGTGGGCGAAGAAACATCACCCGCGCTGGTACCGTGAAGTCCGCCAGAAACAGGAAAAGTCATCTGAATGAGTATTCGCATAATCCCGCAAGATGAGCTGGGGTCGAGCGAGAAACGTACGGCGGAGTATATTCCGCCGTTGTTATTCCCCAGACTCAAGAACCTCTACAACCGCCGCGCAGAGCGTCTGCGCGAGCTGGCAGAGAACAACCCGCTGGGCGATTTTCTGCGTTTTGCCGCGCTGGTCGCCCATGCGCAGGAGGTGGTGCTGTACGATCACCCGCTGCAAATGGACCTGACCGCGCGCATCAAAGAAGCTAACGAGCAGGGCAAGCCGCCGCTGGATATTCACGTCCTGCCGCGCGACAAGCACTGGCATAAGCTGCTTCATTCGCTGATTGCCGAGCTGAAGCCGGAGATGAGCGGCACGGCGCTGGCGGTCATTGAGAACCTGGAAAAAGCCTCCGATCTGGAGCTGGAAGAGATGGCGAGCGCGCTGTTTGCCTCCGACTTCTCGCTGGTCAGCAGCGATAAAGCGCCGTTTATCTGGGCCGCGCTGTCGCTCTACTGGGCGCAAATGGCGAGCCTGATCCCGGGCAAAGCCCGCGCCGAATACGGCGAAGCGCGCCAGTTCTGCCCGGTCTGCGGCTCAATGCCGGTCTCCAGCATGGTGCAGATTGGGACCACGCAGGGGCTGCGCTACCTGCACTGCAACCTGTGTGAAACCGAGTGGCACGTGGTGCGCGTGAAGTGCAGCAACTGCGAGCAGACTCGCGATCTCAACTACTGGTCGCTGGAAAATGAAGACGCGGCGGTGAAAGCCGAAAGCTGCGGCGACTGCGGAACCTACCTGAAGATCCTGTATCAGGAAAAAGACCCGAAAGTTGAAGCGGTGGCCGACGATCTCGCCTCGCTGATTCTGGATGCGAAGATGGAGCAGGAGGGCTTTGCCCGTAGCTCGATCAACCCGTTCCTGTTCCCGGGTGAAGGGGAGTAATCTCCTGTGAGAGTGCCGGGCGGCGCGAGCTTGCCCGGCCTACACCTGGTAAGGCGTAAGGACCTCGTCAATACCCGCAAAATCTTTCGTGTTGCGAGAAATCAACGGACATTTTCTGCTCTGCGCTGTAGCCAGGATGATAGCATCAGGCAGTTTCATTCCATGCTTCTCACGTAGTAAAACGCTTCTTTCCGCGATATCACGAGACACATCAATAATTTCAAAAGCGCCCATCACGGCTGCCGTTTTCGCTTCATGACCATGCCTGCGAGCGCCCACCATCACTTCCATCCAGGTAATTAAGCTGATGGCACGATGCGACGCGGTATGCTCAATCGCATCCGCAGCTTCAACACGGTTGTTGAAAAGATCAATGAGAATATTGGTATCAAACACTGCCATGTGCTCCATGATTACCACTCCTCACGCAGCTTGCGTTCATACTCAAGCCCGTCCTCTTTTCTGTCTCCCCACAGACCAAGCGCATTTCGGATAACAGAAGAACTCTGCTGGTCGAGATACAGCTCAATCGCTTCGCGAAGCAGTTCAGCACGTGGTTGATTTCGCAATTGCTTGAGGTTATCCAAACGTTGAATCACGTCATCAGACAAATCGATAAGTATTCTGCCCATATCAAGTTCCGCCAAAACGCTCATATATCACCTTAGTATATCATCATTGGTTAATTTTCAGGCAAAATACTCTTTTTCAATTTACGGTGAAAGGACGTTTTTTAGGGAATGATCGATTTTGCGAGCCGATTTCCACAATATGCATCTCTCATCATTTCTCTGTTTTCATCTGCTGTAAATCAGGCTATAAACTGTATAAACACACAGTAAAAGGACGTAACCATGGCTCTGGAGAAGGGTATTGATAAGCTGGTACAGGAGTTTATTGCCGCAGGACGACCTTCCTCGCGAAAGCAGAGTATTGATGACCGGAGAAGCGGATATGTCGCCAGCACAGCGCTGGCCGGGGAAAAAGAAACTCGTGTCCAGGTTGAAACGCTAGTTCTTGAGGATTTGACCTTTCGGGTATTTTCGCCTGTCAATGCCCCTGAAACGTTACCTTGTGCCCTCTACTATCATGGCGGTTGTTTTGTCAGCGGTGGGTTTGAAACCCATGATAATCAGCTTCGCCAACTGGCGTTTTACGGTAACTGTCGGGTCATTGCGGTTCAGTACAGACTCGCGCCCGAGCATACCTTCCCGGCTGCGCATGACGATGCAGAGAGAGCGGCAGATCTTGTCTGGCAAAATGCAGAACAATTAGGTGTGGATAAAAACCGGATTACACTTTGTGGAGACAGCGCGGGAGGCCATCTTGCGCTGGTAACGTCATTGCGGCTTAAGGCCAAAGGTCTCTGGGATCCCGCGCAGCTCATTCTTATCTACCCCATGCTCGACGCTACGGCCAGTTTTGAAAGCTATACCCTCAATGGCATGGATTACGTGATTACTCGCGATACCCTTTTGAGCGGCTATGAAATGTATCTGGCTGGAGCCGACCGTCAGCATCCTGAAGTCAGCCCACTGTGGCGCAACGACTTTAGCGGTCTGCCAAAGGTCCACATTGTTACCGCTGAGTATGATCCGTTACGCGACGAAGGCGAGGCGCTTTGTCAGCGCCTCACGGAGCAAGGCGTGAAGTGTACCGCTCAACGATGGCGGGGTGTAATACACGGCTTCTTTCAGTTGGGTGGAATTAGCCAGTCAGCGCGAGACGTTATGCGAGATATTGCCTGGCGCATTAACCATGCCGGACGAGAGTGAGAAGGAGACTACTCCTCCTCGTTCCCGCCCTCTTCATACGCCCCATACGGCTTCGCAGGAAGAACGATATAGGTGCCTTCAAACACCGCGCCCGGCGTTTCATCGCCGAACAGCTCAACCTGCATCTGCACGCGCGCTTTGCGGCCACGTGCCAGACGATCAAGATCGCCGCCCAAAGCGCCCAGGTCGGCCACCGCGCTCGGCTTGCCGCTGATCGGCGCGCTGTAACGAATATGGGCATCGGCAAGAATAATAGTGCCGCCGAGATGACGCTCGCGCAGCATCAGCCAGATCAGCCCCCAGCCGGTGAGCGTCGCCAGGGAAAACAGGCTGCCGGCAAACAGGGTGTGGTGAGGGTTCTGATTGCCGGTTTCCGGCATGGTGGTAATGAATTTTTGCCCGGTGTACTGCTGAATGCGCACGCCCATCTTTTCACTCAGAGGGATGTGTTCATACCAGGCCTGCTGCAGCTGCCCGCACCAGTCCGCGCGATGAAGAATATCGTCCAGCGTGGCGATGGGTTTGATCATCAAAAAGTGGCGAATCGGCGTGGTTTGCGGAGCGGTGATTTCACCCTGGTTAACAAAACCGAGTTTGGCAAAAAACTCCACGGCATCTTCCCGGGCGCTACAGGTGACGCGCTTAACCCCTTCCTGACGGGCGACGGACTCCAGCGTCATCGCCATTAGCGTCCCCAGCCCTTTATCCTGCACGGAAGGGTGAACCGCCATAAAACGAATCGACGCTTCGTTATCAGCGTTGATATACAGTCGCCCGACGGCGACGAGGTTGCCCTCTTCGTCCATCACCATCTGATGATGGGCCATCGCATCCCAGGCGTCGCGTTCAGATCCTTTTGGCTGATGCAGTGGCTTGCGCAGCATTTCCCAGCGGAACTGGTAATACGCTTCTAACTCTTCTTCCGTTTGCGGTACTCGAAGGTGATACATAGCTGTACTCTCTCTTGTTACCCGCGGCCACGCCGCCAGTTGGCTCATACCTGGAGCCAGAATGTGACGGGGCCATCGTTCACCAGCGAGACCTGCATATCTGCAGCGAATCGTCCGGTTTGCGTATTCATTTCCTGTTGGCGACAACGCTCAACAAAGTATTCGTAAAGTGCTTCTGCACGATCCGGCGCGGCGCCTTTAGAGAAACTCGGGCGCATGCCGCGCTCGGTATCCGCTGCCAGCGTAAACTGGGAAACCACCAGCACGCTGCCGCCCGCCTGCTGGACGTTCAGATTCATCTTGCCTTCCGCATCGCTGAATATGCGGTAGCCCAGCACGCGCTCGCATAAGCGGTTCGCTTTTTGTTCGTCATCATCCTTTTCGACACCTAACAACACCAAAAGTCCTGGGCCAATTTCACCCGTCACCTCTCCCTCCACGGTGACGCTGGCACGGGTTACGCGCTGTATCAATGCAATCATGGTTGGTCTGCTTCTAATTGTTTTTCAGCTTCTGCTGCTTTTTTAAGTTCGCGGTATACGCCGAGAGTGACAGTTATTTCGGCACCAAGCAAGACGATACACCAGGTCCAGTAAACCCAGACAAATAAAATGGGGATCACCGCCAGCACTCCGTAAATCAGCTGATAAGACGGGAACATGGTGATGTAAAGGGCAAACCCTTTTTTACCCAGTTCAAAAAGCACTGCCGCCACCAGCGCCCCAACTACCGCATCGCGGTTAGGCACTCGCGTGGTCGGTACAACGCTATAGAGCAGCCAGAACGAGAGCCAGGACAGGATCAGCGGAAAAATACGCAGCACGTTATCAATCACGCTGTTTAAATCACTCGCCCAGCGCAAGGAGAGAAGATACGAACTGATTGCCAGACTCGCCCCAGCCAGCAACGGCCCCAGCGTTAAAATCATCCAGTAGACGGCAAAGGAATAGACCTTAGGACGGATTTTTTTGCTTCGCCAGATGGTGTTAAGCGCGCTGTCGATAGAGTACATCAGCAGCAGCGCGGTGACGATAAGGCCGCACGCCCCCACTGCCGTCATCTTGCTGGAGTTGGCAACAAACTGCTCGATGTAGTTCTGGATAACATCCCCGGTGGCCGGGATGAAGTTCGCGAAGACGAAATGGCGAAGCTGCAGGCTAACGTCCGCGAACATGGGGAAAGCGGAAAAGAGCGCAAAGATAACCGCCACCAGCGGCACTAATGAGAGCAACGACACGTAGGCGAGGTTACCCGCCAGCGTGGTCATGTTGTCCTCATCAATGCGGTGCCAGAGCAACTTCAGCCAGGCCCTCAGCGGGCGAGTATGATGCGTGGCTTTTTGATGAACGGTTTTTAGCATAACTGCTTCGCAAAGTAGTTCGGTATCGTCTCTTTTCCGGTCACCAGAATTGACGTGATACCCAACTGGTTAGCTCCCTCTATATTATCGGCGTTGTCATCGAAAAAGACCGCATCGGCCGCGGTGAATCCCTCTGCCTGCAAAACAGCCTGATAAATTCGCGCTTCAGGCTTACGCATACCCATCTCTTGCGAAAGATAGATCTTATCTGCCGCCGCCTTAACTTCTGGGTATTCCTCTGGCCAGAAGGTCGTGTGCAGACGGTTGGTGTTAGACAGCACGACCACCCGGTGCCCCTGCTCGCGCAGTTTGTGCATAATGTCGATCACTTCCGGACGGATCGCGACGAATACCGCCTGCCAGCCGTGAGAAAATTGTTCATAGCTTAACGAAAGCCCCATCTCCTGGCAGAAGCGTTCAGCAAACTCTTCATCGCTAATCTCGCCGCGTTCATGCTGATGGAAGGTCTCACCCATCGCGAAATCCTGCTTTAACGTCGCCAGCGGCACACGGCTAAAGTCGCTCCAGGCACCCAGCACCCGGTTAAAATCGATATCGACGATTACGTTTCCTAAGTCAAAGATATAAAGCATGTTTATCTCCTTTCGCCGTGGAGAGATAACTGTAGCGGGAATCACGAGATTTGACTATGCGTGCCGTCTAAGGTGTGCGATTGATTTTTACGGCGCGTTTTTACGGCAGTACAGCGAAGGGACGTTTGACGCGGCAAAAAGCCACGCTCCACGGTACTCATCAATCATCAGGCTCAGATCTCTTCCCGGCGTGCGATAAAAACCCGGTAGCGTTGCATTGATATCAGCCTCATCCGCACTATCGGCGAAGGTTTTAACAATACGATCGTTATTTAATACGCGCGCGTTCTGGTGATCGCTGTAGTGGAAATAGATGGTGCGGTTGACTTCAGAAACCACGTGACCAAACAGTTTACCATTAATGACAGCGGTCCCTTCCCGATGCTGCATTCGCCATGAAACCGTTCCTACAAATCGGTTTTTACCAATCGTCCACTCCACATCACCTGTACAGCGTATCGGCGCACTCGAAAAATGCGAATACGCTAACCAGCCGCTGGTAATAGCAGCCCCCAGCAACGCCGCCAGCAAAATAATACGATTCCCGAGAGTCATCATTGCTCATGCGCCCAAAAATAATGCGTGGTACATAACGCTGCCGCGTCATGTCGCGCATCGTTATTACAGACAAACGCCGCGATTCGCTCCGTTTTACTATAGCCGATGAGAAAAACGTATCGGTTTCCGGCACACAGGCTGGGATAATTTTTTAACAAGCGAAGGTAATGGTCCTGCATATGTTCATTAGGTGCATAAAAGAGTTGGCAGGCGTTGGTCGTGCTGCCCATTGAAAGTGGAATGTAGTGACTAAACGGCATGTTCTGGTGATGTTTATATAATATGACCCCGTTAATAAGCGCGATCAGAAAAAGCGTAGCGGTGGCTATTATTAACCACGCCGGCTTCTTCATCGCGGTGCCCTCGGCTATTGCCGCGTCTTCACTGGCAATTACCGGCTCGGCGGTTGGGGTAAATACTTCAACCTGGGTGGCTTCGGAAAGCGTCAGCCCACGACGCGAAATCGTTTTTACCGTATCGCGCGGTAACCCCACTTCAGCCAGCGCATTGCGCAATGTCAAAATGGCCTGGTAAAAGGTATTCGGTGTGGTGACATCGTTACGCTCACCCCATCCCACCACCATTAACTGATTTTGCGAAATTATTTCGCCAGGATGGGTAACGAGATAAAGAAAGCAGAGATTGGCAGGAAGCTGCAAATGTATCGTGCGCCCGGTAATATGATTCGCCAGGGTTTTGTTTTCCGGGTCATACTCGACCAGCTTGTTAATAAGATACAATTTTACTTTCCTCTGCAATAACAATATTTAACCCCGCAAACCCAAAAAACATACGTATATTTAACAACAGTATAGGTCAGAAGGATTAGAGCGCGACACACCCGTACCTAAGATTAGAAACATCGCATTATTTTTCAATTGATTACAAGTCAGTTTTCTTAGGCGAGCCTCAGCTAAAAGGACATAATGAGATTTCATTACACTTCACCAGGTCAAATAATTATATTGAGCCACACGTTGAGAAAAGACTGACGTTCAGGCAGATCGAGGTGACGAATCTTTAGCTATTAGTGCTATTTCGTCAATTTCCTTCCGGGGTTGTTTTTGCCGAATAATCTTAATGGATTGATGAATATTCCTGGGTAAGGTCTGGCAATCAATGTTCTGTCGCTATGTCTGCGGCCTGCAAGAATAGAGACAGCCAGGAATTTATTTTCTCTGGCATTATTTCTCATAAATACGACAGAAACGCTGGATATGTTTCAAGATTGACACATTTGAAAGGCAGTGAAATATTGATAATGAAAATAAGACAGGAGTGGACTGGATGATAACATCGTCGCGAAAGGTTGTCCGCTGTATAAGCTGCGAATTGTCCTGTCAGTTATTTCCGGATAACACGGTGCGCTCACAATACTGTGGCAGCGCCTCCTTCGCAGTTTGGCCGGTGGGAAATCATTTCCTGCAACTTGCAGTAGAAAATAAAATATTGTCTGGGAACAAGAATCATTTATTACGCGGATTTATTTTTGTAGATTTTGCGATGTATAACCTGCGCCTGCTTGTCGATCCGCAATGGATTGAACATCTGGCAATGACCAACATGCACATCGTGCTTATCGCGGACCGTAAACTGGAGGCGTTGGCTCACTACTTTTTCGCTCACCACAGTGAAATAAAGGGAATTATTTATTCAGATGACGATGACGCTATATTGCAGGAAAAAATTAACCATCTTTTTTCCGGCAGGCGAGTGAGCAGCAGGCGTGGTAATACCCTGAACACTGTTGAATTCACTTTACTTAACAGACTTATTTCAGGGGTGTGCCTCCGGGAGATAATAAAAACAACCAGCGTTGATGTGAAAAAAATTTACGTTCATAAAATACGATTAGAGAGGAAGTTAGGTACCAGCATTCATAAAATACTCGTTTCTATTTTGTAATTTCAACTTCTTAACATACCCACATTTAATGGTGTGGAGGATGTTTTACGCCTGAAAGAAAGGGGGCAGTTATGCCATATTTATTGAAACATTCACCTGTCGCCGTTGCGATTTCGCTGGCACTATCGTCAGCGCTATTTACCGCGAATGCTGCAGTTATCGATTTTGCTAATTTACCAGCCACCGGAGCAGTAACGGATTTGCCTGCAGAAATACAGGCGCTGATTCCTGCAACGGCAAACGCGAACTTTAGCAAAAATACCAGCAATCCTAACTATGTCTACCAGTACAGCCCGGGCAATATTCCAGTCTACGGGGATGGGATCACTCTCGAAGGGCCGGGGGCGGAAGCCTTTGAGCACTCCGTGACCGTTATTCAGAACTCCACGTCCGGCAGCCCGGGGGTGATATTTGGTGACGACCTGACTATTCGTACCCAGTCAAAAGTGGCTGCCAATAACGGTAAAGATGTCGACGGTATTCGTACCCACGGTATGAACACGCCGAATAACCCGGTGTTTATCATTACCGGCGACCGCACCCACATTTACGTTAATGGCCAAAGCGGCGATGGCATCAATGCCGGGTACAGCTCCTTCAGCCAGGGTTCTCTCGGCTCCGCCAATATTTATGTGGGTGACGATCTCTATATCGAAACCACCGGCAGTACCGGTCGCGGTATTAGCGCCTATGCACTGAATGATGCCTCGAAGGCCAAAAATAACATTGTCGTCGGCGATCGTGCGCATATTGTGACGCGGGGTACCTACGCCGAGGGGATTCGTACCAACCAGAGCGGCTCATCCGTCCGTCTGGGGGATGAGGCCACCATCGAAACGTTTGGCACTTCGGCCTACGGCCTGTATGCGGGTTCTGCCTCCAGAATCGAGCTGGGAAAAAAAGCGACCATTACCACCGACGCAGCCAGTGCCTCCGGCGTGTACTCTACCGGCTCGTCAACCATCACCCTTGATGAAGGCGCGACCATCACCACCAACGGTGCCAGCGCGCATGGCATCTACGCTTATACAGCAGCGGTAAATGTGGGAGATAACATCACCATTGCGGTCAACAGCAGCGAGAAAACCAGCAGCTCCGCCCAGGCGCCGCACGGGATGTATGCCTGGTCACGCGGCGTGATAACGCTCGACGGTGGGGCAACCATTACCACCGCAGGCCAGCGCGACCAGGGTAGCTATGCCCTGAACGCCAGCAATGGCGGAATTATTGATGCCTCTGCAGGCGGAAAATTCCTCCTTAACGGCGATATCCTCGCCGCAGGTGGCGTCGCGGCCAACAGTACCCTTCCGGCACAAAACAGTACCATTACGCTGACAATGGGTAACAGCTCGCTGTGGAACGGAGCATCGTACATAGAAAGCAACGCTGCCGGGACCGGTACTCTCGCGCTTACGATGAATGATGCCGTCTGGAATATGCGTGACAGCTCAACGCTGACCAGCCTGACCCTGAACGCGGGCGGCACGATAAATTTCCAGCATGCTGAGGACGCGGCCTGGCAAACCCTGACCATCAACGAGGATTACACCGGCAACGGCGGCAAGCTGGTTTTCAATACCGTGCTGTCTGACGATACCTCTGAAACTGACAGGCTGATTGTTGAAGGAAACACATCCGGTCGTACCGCGGTTGACGTAAACAACATTGGTGGTGCAGGCGCACAAACCGTTGAAGGGATTGAAATAGTCAGCGTTGGCGGCAACTCGGAGGGAACGTTTGAGAAGGCCAGCCGTATCGTAGCGGGGGGTTATGACTATAACGTTGTGCAGAAAGGTAAGAACTGGTTTCTGACCAGCCTGGCTGAACCCGTTGACCCACCGATCGACCCGGTAGACCCTCCTGTTGACCCGGTAGACCCACCGGTCGACCCCGTCGACCCGCCTGTTGACCCGGTGGATCCACCTGTTGACCCTGTCGACCCGCCTGTCGTCCCGGTAGATCCGCCCGTCGACCCGGTAGATCCGCCCGTCGACCCGGTGATTCCGCCGCAAGAACCGGTACCGCCACCTGCGCCGCCGAAAAGCGAGCATCAGTATCGCCCAGAATTTGGCAGCTATCAGGCAAACAGCTATGCGGCAAATACGCTGTTTATGACCCGCCTGCACGATCGTCTGGGTGAAACGCAGTACACCGACATGCTCACCGGCGAGCAAAAAGTGACGAGCCTTTGGATGCGAAATGTCGGCGGGCATGCGCGTTTCAACGACGGCAGCGGCCAGCTAAAAACGACAGCCAACCGTTACGTGCTGCAGTTGGGTGGCGATATCGCCCAATGGAGCACAGATGGCCTGGACCGCTGGCATCTTGGCCTGATGGCGGGCTACGGTAACAGCCAAAGCCGGAGCGCCTCCAGCCTGACCGGATACCACTCACGTGGCGAAGTGAATGGCTATAGCGTAGGTCTGTACGGTACCTGGTACGCAAACGAAGCCGATAAAAGCGGCACCTACGTTGATAGCTGGGTGCTGTATAACTGGTTTGACAATAAGGTGATGGGGCAGGACCAGGCGACCGAGCGTTATCGCTCCAGCGGCATAACCGCCTCTGTCGAAGCGGGCTATAGCGTTAAGGCGGGTGAAAGCGGCCGCAACAGCTACTGGATCCAGCCGAAGGCGCAGGCCGTTTGGATGGACGTGCAGGCTGACGACCATCGCGAGCGTAACGGCACGCGGGTGAAAGACGAAACCCAGGGCAACCTGATGACGCGTCTCGGCGTGAAGGCCTATATCAGCGGACATAACGCGATGGATGACGCTAAATCACGCACCTTCCAGCCGTTTATTGAAGCGAACTGGATCCACAATACCCAGACCACGCGCATCCGCATGGATGACGTCAGCAATGAGATGCGCGGTACGCGCAATATTGGTGAGTTAAAGACGGGCGTAGAGGGGCAGATTACCCCGCAGCTTAGCGTCTGGGGCAATGTGGCACAGCAGATTGGCGATAAAGGCTACAGCGATACGCAGGGAATGCTGGGAATAAAATACAGCTTCAAATAACAAAAAAGCCGCTGAGAAATCAGCGGCTTTTTGCTTCAGGCGATATCATCGCTGGTACAGGCCAGCACCGTTTCAACCTTGCTGGATTTCAGATGATTTTGCAGCGCCGAGCCGGGCATCTCATCGGTGAAAAGAGCCGTTGTCTGCGCCACGTTGCCAATTTCCACCGCGGCGGATGCGTTAAATTTCGTATGATCGGCCGCCAGTAAAATGTGGCGGGAGTGGGCCATCATGGTTTTCACCACGCTGGCTTCATTCACGTCAAACTCCATCATCGCGCCGTCGTGCTCAATCGCACCGACGCTGGTCACGAGATAGTCCGCCCGAAAACCAGACACAAACGCCGTCGCCGCAGGCCCGATAATGCCGCCGTTGTGCGGGCGCAGCGTGCCGCCCGGCACCATCACTTCAAAGCGCGGGTTCTTATACAGAATATGCGCCACCCGCAGGCTGTTGGTGATGATGCGCAGATGATTATGGTTAAGCAGCGCCCGGGCAACGTGCTCTACGGTCGTGCCGATGGTGATGAAAATAGTTGAGCCGTCGGGAATATAGTCCGCAATCGCCTCGGCAATCGCCCGCTTCTCTTCGGTAAGCGACACTTCGCGCTGTTCGAACGCCGTGTTCACCACGCTGGATGCCCTGCCCGCGCCGCCGTGATGACGCGTGATCAGCCCCTGCTCGCTGAGCTTACGGATATCCCGGCGCACCGTTTGCGTCGACACGTCCAGCAGCTGCGCCAGTTCATCAATGTTCATATAGCCGCGTTCGGCAATCAGCGTCAGCAGCTGATCGTGACGCGGGTTGCCGGTCAGTTCGGTAAGGCTCATGGGCTGTCCTCTGAAAACCATCACGCTCCGCATTTTATACAAAAAGTGACAAAAAAGAGCGGGTTTGATCACAGTCGGGTATACCCGCGCGCCCGCCGGGCTTTGTGCATTTCAGGGCTGCGACGGCGCTGGCAAAACGCACGGCGTCTGCGGCGGTGGATTGCTGTCCCAGGCTGAACGCCAGCGCGCCGTGGAAAACGTCGCCCGCGCCGGTGGTATCCACCACGTTCACCTCAAAGCCGGATTGATGACACAAGGCGCCGTTTTCCAGCCAGTAGCAGCCGTCTCGCCCCTGAGTGACATACACATGTCCATTTGTGAGCGTTTGTGCTTTTTTCAGGGCATCTTCTGCTTTATCCAACTGAGTTAGTCGCCGCAGGCCCGGCGCGGAGAAGGCCGCGTGGTCGCTTAAGGCTATCAGCTCCGCGATGTCCTGCGGGGTAACGTCGGCATCAAGCAAAGTAGGAACGCCCTGCTGTCGGGCCAGGGTAAACGCCTGTTTTGCCCCGTCATGCCAGCGCACGTCTGCTAAGACAATATCCCACTGGGAAAAGTCGATTTCATGCAGCCAGTCTGCCCCGGCGGGCAGATCGGGGCTGGGATAGTTGGCAATCACTCGTTCTCCGCCCGCGTCCACCAGCACCGCCGATTGTGACGATCGGGCACCCTTAAATACGCGGGTGTAACGGGTCTTCACCCCCAGGCTGTCTCTTATACACATCTGACGCTGCCGACGACGGA